>CALYPF010000051.1 GCA_945271245.1 uncultured Enterobacteriaceae bacterium
TTAGACCGTTGGTGGTGACGGTAAGTGGATCACTTTTTACCCGTTGTTGACAAAATGTAAAAGTCGGCGAGCGCGGGGCTAAACGTTAATGTCAGGTTGTCTCCGCCGCTTTCGATAAGTACAACGTCACTTTCGGGAAAGCGCGCCTCCATTTCTTCCACGGCGGCGATATTCATACTTGGATCTTCTCTGACGGCGGTGTGGGGGCAGGCTCCCGTTTCTACACCCAGAATCTTCTCTTCATCGAGAATACCTTTCAGTGTCCGTTTGACCTGTTTGGCATCTTCGGTGGTAACAATGTCATTGGTGATAATAAGCGGTTTAACTCCCCGCTGAATAAGTAAGGGCGTAATGACTTCGATAACAGCGGTTTTGCCTGAGCCGACGGGGCCACCGATACCAATACGGGCGATTTTTTGCATGTCAGTTCCTTCACGGGTTCAGTTAGTAAAAAGGCGGGTGTAAGCCTGTACGTGCAGGGAGGCAAGTATCTCAGTCACAGGCGCATAACTGGCCATTTGGTCGAGATCGCCCCGCTCTGCGTCATCGCACAGCGCTTCAATATCCTGATTCAGGGAGAATAAAATGCGCTGGGTATCAATATGCGTAATACGCATTAAGCGAATGGCCGCGCTTAAAAGCGTCATCGCCACGCCGTAGAGATGGGCAACGACGATATTGCGTGAAGTAACGCCAAGCGCATTCATTACCAGCGCCTGAGTGATTGGATATGTGCCCGGCGTATTTCCCGCCTGGATTTGCGCCAGCCACCAGGCGATGCGCGCTTCGCCGGTGACGCTGGCGGCCATTTCTGCCAGCTTTTTCCCCATACGCGTCGCCATCACCCGTCCTTCTTCATTGAGCTTTCGGCTGAAAAGCCGGGCGTCATGGATAAGCGCGGCGCTGGCATCCTTTGCCTGCAAAGCACGGCAGCAGGAAGCCACGGCGCGCGCATCACCGGTTGCCGCCTGCTGCAGCGCGCTACGCGTGAATTCGGCTAACGTGTCTGCATCACAGATGATTCCGTGCTGGATGGCGGACTCCACGCCGTTAGAAAAAGCAAATGCGCCGACCGGTAGCACAGAATCGCTGAATTGTATGAATTGCAGCAGGCACCGGGCGTTCATTTTTGCCCCGCAGAGCTATGGGCGGCGAGAGAACTGTCTATATGAACGTGAGTCGCTGTGTCTTCAGCGCCGCCGAACAGCAGGCGGGCCTCTGACTGCGTCATTTGAGGAAGCACGCTTTCCCCGCGTTCGAACACGTAAGGCAGATAATAAAAGCCATGGGTTTTTATCACTGACTCCATCACGTGCGGTGATACCGTCAGCGGAATAAAAACCAGGTTATCTTTGATTACCGCTTTCCAGTGTTGATTGCCGAGCGCGTGCCCCAAATCGAAGCTTATCTTTATAATCTCTGCGACATTACGGGCGTGTAGTCCGTCCATGCGGATGACCATGACGTCACGTAATTGAATACTGACGACCACGGCCTGCCGGATGTCGGCATTCCACACTAAAATATCGCCGTCGTTGAGCAAACGATCGCGTGGCAGAGAAAGACCAATCTCCAGCCCGCCGCGGGTGGTTTTACGGCAGCGGCTCTTTTGCGCCTCCCACTGTGAAAGCTCCAGAATATCAGGCGAGGTGTGCGCCAGGCGTTCCTGCCAGCACCGGTCGCGTTTTATATTGCCTAAGATGCTTTCTATAAGGATCATGGTTGCCCCCGGTTAGCTGAAAAAATAGCGCTGGTTCAGTGCTACGGTTTTAACCGGTTTTACCGTGGCATGTTCGCCATTAACTTTGACGGCAAAGGTTTCCGGGTCGACGTCGATGTGCGGCGTTTGCGCGTTGCGCACCATGTCGCGTTTTGAAATCGCGCGGCAGTTACGTACCGCCATGACTTCGCGTTCGAGCCCGAGGCGCTCTTTGATGTTATCTTCCTGCGCTGCCTGAGAGACGAAGGTAATACACGTCTCCTGGCATGTTTTCCCGAGGGCACCGAACATGGGGCGATAAAAGGTGGGCTGCGGCGTTGGCAGAGAGGCGTTAGGATCGCCCATTACCGCCCAGTTAACCATTCCGCCTTTAATTACCAGTTTTGGTTTAGCGCCGAAAAAACGGGGTTCCCACAGTACCAGGTCTGCCATCTTTCCAACTTCTACCGAACCTAAAACGTGGCTGATGCCCTGAGCGATTGCGGGATTAATAGTGATTTTGGCCACATAGCGAAGCACCCGGAAATTGTCGTGTTCCGGCGCGTCTTCCGGTAATTTCCCGCGCGCGGCTTTCATAGCGTGCGCTGTTTGTACCACCCGCAGCCAGTTTTCGCCGACGCGCCCCATTGCCTGAGAATCGCTGGAAAACATAGAAATGATACCCATATCTTGCAGCACATTTTCGGCGGCAATGGTTTCCGGACGCACGCGGCTTTCTGAGAAAGCCACATCCGCCGGGACATTGGGGTTCAAGTTATGGCACACCATAATCATGTCGAATAATTCGGCCTGGCTATTTACGCCGAAAGGTAAGGTTGGGTTGGTTGAACTCGGTAGTACGTTCATTTGGGAGGCAACTTTAATGATATCCGGAGCGTGCCCGCCACCGGCGCCTTCGGTATGAAAAGTGTGAATAGTCCGGCCTTCGAAGGCGTCAATGGTATCTTCAACGTAACCGCCTTCATTCAGGCTATCGGTATGCACGGCAACCTGAATATCCATATCGTCGGCCACGCGTAGCGCATGGCGCAGGGCCGAGCCGGTGGCACCCCAATCTTCATGGACTTTCAGCCCAATTGCGCCGGCGATGATTTGCTCCTGCAGCGGAGCTGCATGTGAACCGTGCCCTTTGCCGAGGATCCCAACATTAACCGGAAGGCTTTCAAAGGCCCGCAGCATGCGGTGAATATGCCAGGGGCCGGCCGTGACCGTCGTTCCGTTAGAGCCATCCGTTGGACCCACGCCGCCGCCGAAAAACGTGGTTACACCATTCGACAGCGCGTGCTCAGCCTGCTGGGGGGAGATAAAGTGGATGTGGGTATCAATGCCAGCGGCGGTCAGAATAAGGTGCTCGCCGGAGATAGCATCGGTACTGACGCCGACGACCATGCCAGGAGTGACGCCATCCATCATGCCCGGATTACCGCTTTTACCAATACCGGCGATGCGTCCGTTTTTAATCCCAACGTCGGCTTTGATAACGCCCAGGCGCGCGTCGAGAATAGTGACGTTGGTGATAACTAAATCAAGGACCTCCGTGCTGCGCATACGGTTATCTGCGCCCATACCGTCGCGCAGTGATTTTCCGCCCCCGTAGACGGATTCCTCGCCGTAACCGCGCAGATCTTTTTCTATTTGAATCACAAGACTCGTATCAGCGAGACGAATTTTATCGCCGGTTGTAGGGCCAAATAGCCCCGCATATTCTTGACGAGAAATAACAGGCATACCGATTCCTTAATCGCCGAAGGCGAATCTATGCTTTTAGATTTTTATAGCCGAGCGTGATGGCGCGTTTTACCGCAACCAACTTTTCTGCCCTTTCGTTATGGGCGACAGGGCTGTCGCCAACCCAGCCGTCTGCCAGGTTATTAAATCCGTACAGCGTTTGTTTACCGCCAATGGAAATAAGCGCGACTTCAATTTCATCTCCCGGTTCAAAGCGAATAGCCGTCGTTGACGCAATATTAAGACGCTTGCCCCACGCGGCGGCGCGATCGAACTGCAGTGCCTTATTTGCTTCAAAAAAATGAAAATGTGACCCTATTTGAATAGGACGATCGCCGGTATTTTTCACTTTTAATCGGGTCTCCTGCTGATTGTTATTGAACTCTATTGGCTCCTACGCCAGAATATATTCTCCTGGCGAAATATCTTTTTTATTTGTCATAATGGTTTCCTGATTAATAAGGGGCGTGGTCAGTATTATTACTGGATAGGATCGTGGACGGTAATTAAACGACTGCCATCGGTAAAAATAGCCTCTACCTGCACGTGGTTAATTAAATCAGGGACGCCCTCCATAACATCTTCGCGGCGCAGTACCTGGCGAGCATCGTGCATAACTTCCTCCAGCGTTTTCCCCGCTCGGGTGCCTTCAAGTGCGGCGACGGTAATAATAGCGACGGCTTCGGGATAGTTGAGTCTGAGACCTTTTTGCTGCCGCTTTTCCGCAACATTGGCCAGGGTATACACCATCAGTTTTTCCATTTCACGCGGGGTGAGTTGCATGTTTCCTCCGAACTTAAGGCGAGAAAATATCGTTCGTTAAGAGCGTAGGGCTGATAAAAAAAACTGTATAGACAATTAAACGTAATAAAAATATAAAAATATCGATTAATTATTGTTAGTCGTTTAAAAAAACGCTTTTTCTATAAAAGATGACGAGATTTGTTTTCATTGGTAAAAGCGCGTGGAGGAAATAGGGCGAAATATCTCAGTTAACAGGAGTTTGCTTAAGTTATTTTCTTAATTACGGTTTTTTATTGGTTTTTTTTAATTTAACTATGAAAGGGCGAAGCGAAGAGAAAAGAACAAGAGGAAAAGTAACGCTTATTTTTGCATTGACGTGAAGATATTATTTAAACCCGATCCATTAACTATTTCTCCCGCCACTTTGGCGCCGGACAGTATTCCACTTCCTCACGAGCTACACGTGCAGTTGCCCGATAACTGACAGGTGCCAGCCTAACGTATGATGGCCCTGGCTATTATGTAGTAACCCACAGGAGGATTACACCCAGTCCTGAACGCGGAGGAAATCCTGCAGTTCGGCTTCTCGGCTGCCTGGCGCGGGGTGGTAGTCATATTGCCAGCGCACCAGCGGCGGCATTGACATGAGTATTGATTCGCTGCGCCCTCCGCTTTGTAAACCAAACAGCGTGCCGCGATCCCACACTAAATTGAATTCCACGTAGCGCCCGCGCCGCCAGAGTTGAAACTGGCGTTCACGCTCGCCCCACGGCGTTTTACGCCTGCGTTCGACGATGGGCAGATACGCGGCCAGAAAACCCTGGCCTACCGCCTGCATAAAGCGAAAACAGGTGTCAAAATCGGGGGCGTTCAGATCGTCAAAAAACAGGCCGCCGATGCCGCGCTGTTCGTCCCGGTGTTTGAGGTAGAAATAGTCGTCGCACCATTTTTTTGTAGCGCGGGTACACGTCCTCTCCAAAGGGCGCACACAGGTCACGCGCCGTAGCGTGCCAGTGGCGAGCATCTTCTTTAAAGCCATAGAAAGGGGTTAAATCAAAGCCGCCGCCGAACCACCAGACCGGCGCACAGCCCGGTTTCTCTGCGATAAAAAAGCGTACATTCGCATGGCTGGCAGGCACCCACGGGTTAAGGGGATGGACAACCAGCGAGACGCCCAGCGCGTCGAAACTGCGCCCGGCCAGCTCGGGACGATGGGCGGTGGCGGATGCGGGCATCGCCGAGCCGTATACGTGAGAAAAATTGACGCCGGCCTGTTCGAAAAGTGGTCCGGTTAACACCCGAGTGCGTCCGCCGCCGCTTTCCCGCCGCCAGATGTCCTCCTGGAAAGTGCCGCCATCCAGCGCGCTCAGGCGCTGGCAAAGCGTATCCTGCAGGTGAAGAAGGCTCTGTTTCACTGTTTGAAGATTTGGTTTCATGATGCAGCTCCGCGTTGGGTATGCGCCTTTTGATTATCGAACCAGTTGAAATAGTTAATTACCCCGGCGGCGATAGCATGGGCGATTTTCTGGCGAAATGCGGTGGTGCCGAGCAGCCGCTCTTCGGCGGGGTTGGTGATAAACGAGGTTTCTACCAGTACGGAGGGAATTGACGGAGATTTGAGCACCACAAAAGCCGCCTGTTCAGTATGGCTGCTGTGTAGCTTATGAATTCCGCGGATTTGCGACAGCACGTGGGAGCCGAGGGTCAGGCTGTTTTTTATTGTGTCCGTCTGGACTAAGTCGAATAAAACCTGCTGTAAATAATGATCCCGATGTTGAACCCTGCGGCCAGCCACATCGTCTGCGGCGTTCTCTTTTTCCGAGAGATATTTCGCCATCGCGCTGCTGGCGCCCCGGTTCGACAGGGCGAAGACCGATGCGCCGGCGGCGGCAGGGTTGGTAAATCCATCCGCGTGAATTGACATAAACAGACAGGCACCGTGCCGGTGTGCGATTTCCACCCGGTCGTAGAGCGGAATAAAATCATCTGCCGTGCGCGTTAGCCGGGCGTCGTAGCCTTTCTGGCGTAATATCGCCCGCACATTATTGGCGATGGCCAGTACCACGTGTTTCTCCTTTGCTCCGTTACTGCCGACGGCGCCGCTGTCAATGCCGCCGTGTCCCGGGTCCAGCATAATGATTCGCTTATCGCCGCTGGGGGCTTTCAGCGCACGGTGGCGACTGTGGGTTTTCAGCGCCGGGCTTTCCTCGCGGGCCAGCGCGTTATTCAGGCCCGCGTAAGTCAGAGCGGCGAATCCGGTTAATAAGAACTGACGGCGGGAGGCGAAGGGAATCATCGTTTTAATTTTATTCATACGGCCTTGTTATGCGTCTGACGTAATTTGCGACCTGTTGTTATAGCCTGGCGGCACGCCCTGAACGATAGAGTTTTATAACAAAAGTTTTACGATTTATTACGACCGGATATCAAGTTACAGCGCGCCGCACTGCCAGGATGTGCGTGAGGATATTGGCTATTTTGTTGATTATCGCCATAATCAGCGCTTTCACACTATAAAGGCGACCACATCCATGGAAATACGCGTTTTTCGCCAGGATGACTTTGAAGAGGTTATCACGCTGTGGGAGCGCTGTGACTTGCTGCGTCCCTGGAACGATCCGGAAATGGATATTGAACGGAAAATGAATCACGACCCCGATCTGTTTCTGGTGGCAGAAGTCGGCGGTGAAATAGTAGGGTCACTGATGGGCGGTTACGACGGGCACCGGGGATCGGCCTGGTACCTCGGGGTGCATCCGGAATATCGCGGGCGCGGTATTGCCAACGCGTTGCTCAATCGCCTGGAAAAAAAGCTTATGGCGCGCGGTTGCCCGAAAATTCAGATTATGGTTCGGGATGATAATAATGATGTGGTTACCGGGCTATACGAAAAGCTGGGCTATGAGCAGCAGGATGTAGTGTGCCTGGGGCGGCGATTAATCGAGGATGATGAATACTGATTGAAAGCCGCGGCGCTTACGAGCCGGTGCGAGCGAGGCTGATTACGCGCAGCGTAATCTCTGGCCAGACGCGCTTTGTCACTCATAATTGATACTTTATTCAACAAGTCATGTGGTTACCTTCTGATTTTGATAGCCGGGGAGGGTTAAAGCTCCCGCCTGGCTTTTGGTGTGTATTACTATTGCAGGCCCGAACGTGGGTGCTTTTTGTGCTGGCGGGCGCTTCGCGCCAACAGGGGGCTGAGCTGCTGGCGCTGTTTTATCCCGACCGACAGGCTTTTGGGTGGGGATTGCTGGCGGGTTTACCGGCCGTTATCGCATTTTTACTCAGCGGCCGGCGGGGGCGCTTTCCGCGACTATGGCAGGGCTGTCGCTGGGTATTAATCGTGACTCAATTCATATTGCTGTGCTGGCAGGGCGCCTGGCTGAGTGACGATAATGCCTCGCTGCAGGTGGCAGCGCTGCTGGCTGCCGATGCGCTGGCGCTAGGGTGGTTGTTAACCAGCCGCCGGCTGCGCGCCTGTTTTCTTCCCGACGGGTAATAAAAAGGGAACCTTTTGTGATTCGCCGGGCCTTACTGGCGGTATATCACGCAGCGATTTTAAAGGATACGAAATGAAAAACGTGCGTCCGTTATGTCTGGCGGGAATAGCATTATTACTGAGTGGCTGTTCGACGCTTTCAGAAGTGCACTGGTCAAAAATGGCGCCGTGGAACTGGTTTGGCGGCGGCATTAAAGTGACGGAGCAGGGAGTCGGCGGTATTACCGCGACAACCCCGCTGAGCGACGATGCTATCGCCGACGGCCTGAATGACGATTATCGCCTGCGCAGCGGCATGCGTATGCACAGTGGTAAATTGTCGAAATATTATGAGGCGATGAAACAGGACGCGCTCGCGCTGGTGATTAGCGGTGAGAACGGCAGCATCAGACGTATTGATGTGATGGATAAAGAGATTGAAAGTGAAGCGGGCGTAAAGATAGGTGCGCCGTTTAGCGATGTTTACGCCCGGGCTTATGGTGCCTGCCAGCCAGGCAACGATGACGATGCCCGGCTGGTGGTCTGTGCGGCGCCGGACAGCCAGCATATCTATTATGGGTTTAGCGGCGCATGGCGCGGCCCTGAAGGCCTGATGCCTTCCGACGATACGCTAAAAAACTGGACGTTGAAAAAAATTATCTGGCAGCAATAAGTATCTTTTATCCGACGCTGAGAAAGCGGCGCACCGCGCCGCTTTTTTGTGTGATTCTAAAAATGGCTTGAGTACCGTACCCAGCGGATTGATGGGGACCTTAACGCGATGCGTGGTGACCCGGGCGGATAGTACCGCCCAGGAGATGCGGCTGGTTATTGTCACCGCCGACGCGGTAGCAATGGCTTCACATTCACGCACGCATATTGATTTAAAAGAGACAGAGATCCTTTCTGCGCTGAGTTAATAAGCGGGCCGGTGTCAGGTGAGGCATTGAAAAGAAAGCGGCTATTAGCCGCCAGCGCTTGTTCACGCTTTATCGGCGAGCGGGCAATGTGTCGCTATCGAACCGACGAGATGTTACCAGTGATAAACCGGTGCCTTATCGCTAATAAAAAGAGTCGCCGAACTCGTTTTCTTCTTGCGCTGTAGCAAGTCGTCAGCCGCGAAAGTGGGTATGATAGCCTGATGTTTAAGCCACCGTGAGTGGTTGATGATTCAGGAGGAGTAATGTCCCGGGTGCAAAGCGGCATTTTGCCGGAACACTGCCGAGCCGCTATTTGGCTGGAGGCAAAACTAGAAGGTGATTTTACGGCGCTCAGTCAGGGCTGTAAGGCATTTTATCAACAATTAACCCGCCTGCAGGAAGCATGGCCTGACGCAAAACTGGGCGCGACAATCGCCTTTGCTGGTGCGCTTTGGCATGATTTACGCGGCGCGGAAAGCGCGCCAGAACTTAAAGCATTTCCTCCGCTAGGAAAAGGGCTGGCTCCCGCGGTCCAGCGCGATGTGCTGATTCATATTCTTTCCCAGCGTCACGACGTTAATTTTAGTGCCGCTCAGGCCGCACTGGAGGCCTTTGGCGGTGCGCTGCGCATTGAAGAAGAGACTCACGGGTTCCGCTGGGTGGAAGAACGCGACCTGAGCGGCTTTGTTGATGGTACGGAAAACCCGAAAGGGGATGAAGTGCGTCGCGAAGTGGCGATAATCAACGGCGGCGTTGACGATGGCGGCAGCTATGTTTTCGTTCAGCGCTGGGAACATAATCTACAGCAGTTGAATCGAATGCCGGTGAACGAACAGGAAAAACTGTTTGGACGCACCAAGCAGGACAATGAAGAGATGCCCGGCGATCGGCGCCCGGATACCTCGCATCTTGGGCGCGTTGATTTGAAAGAAGACGGCAAAGGTCTGAAGATAGTGCGGCAAAGCCTGCCTTATGGCACCGCTAGCGGAACGCATGGTCTGTACTTCATCGCCTACTGCGCGCGTTTGCATAATATTGAACAGCAGCTTTTGAGTATGTTTGGCGAAACAGACGGTAAGCGCGACGCGATGCTGCGTTTCACGAAACCGGTCACCGGCGGCTATTATTTTGCGCCGTCGCTGGATACGCTGCTGGCGCTGTAATAGTCGCCAGCGCTAAGCGCTACAAAGTAGTGAAACATAACGCCCGGTATCAATTTCGATACCGGGCGTTTTTATTGTCACCCCTAAACCACCTTCCGGAGAGGCGGCGATCGTTCATGTGGGGCTTTGCCCACAGAATGTTCATGTTAAATACTGCCCCGGTTTGTTACCAGCGGATCAGGGCGTCAATAGCATGAGCAGACAAGGATGCGCTTGCCACGTATCCTGTTGCTGTCAGTATCATCTCGTATGGACCCCGAAGTACAGATACAAAATCCTCAACGGCAGTCCCGGTAACGGGCTTTACCGTAGTATTTACCTTTACTGCTAACTGAAACCACCTTCTGGGGGGATTGTCTGACCAGGCTTTGGATCTGCCTGTAAAAACTTACCTCTAAGCATCCAGAACAGCACGAGCAGGAAGAGAAGTCTTGTTACTTCATGAGGTGTGAAGAGGGCTCTTCACACCTGAGTTTAGCGCGCCTCTCTGGGGTGAAATCAAAGCCGCCCTCTATGAGGCGGATTGTTACTACAGGCCGCATCTTGCGGGCGCTATTGGTAACGCGTTCCCTCCTGGCTTATTTCTTAGCTTTAACTTAGCTCGCACCAGCGTGGCAGAAGGCGTCCGCTAATTCTCTGCCTGGATTATCTCTACGTTAGCTATCCATAACCCCCTTCAGGCTAGATGCGCCAGACACGCTGAGTTTAGATAGGCCAGCGGCGCGAAGCTCTGCGAAACAAGGCTGGACGCTTATTTCATTTTCAGCTTCTAAATCGCGAAACGGTATATAAAACCGTTATATGTTCTCGTCACGTTATAAATAAACTGGTTACAGAAACTTCATTCATTAAGAGGGCGCGTTATGGCCGTGACAGTGCGTCAAAACCTACCGCTGGCTGCCGTCATTTTTATGTTACAGGCTTCTCTGGCGCAGGCCACCACGCTGTTAAACAGTTCCTATGACGTTTCGCGAGAACTCTTCGCTGCGCTGAATCCGCCGTTTGAAGCGCAGTGGGCACGGTTGCATCCGGGCGATACGCTGACAATTAAGCAGTCTCACGCCGGTTCTTCGAAGCAGGCGATGGCAATATTGCAGGGTTTAAAAGCTGATGTTGTGACCTATAACCAGGTGAGCGATGTCCAGATTTTGCATGACCGGGGGCATTTGATCCCAGCGGACTGGCAGCAGCGCTTGCCCAATCATAGCTCGCCGTTTTATTCGACGATGGCGTTTTTAGTGCGCAAAGGAAATCCGAAACGTATTCATCAGTGGCAAGACCTGGCGCGCCCGGATGTGAAAATCATTTTTCCGAATCCTAAAACTTCTGGCAACGGTCGCTATACCTGGCTGGCCGCCTGGGGGGCCGCGCAGCAGGCGAACGGCGGCGATAAATTGAAAACTGAACGCTTCATGGGGCAACTCCTGAAAAACGTGGAGGTTTCTGATACCGGCGGGCGCGGCGCGACGACCAGCTTTGTTGAACGCGGGCTGGGAGACGTATTAATCAGCTTTGAGTCTGAGGTGAATACCATTCGTCAGCGTTACGCGCAGGCCGGGTATGAGGTTGTGGTGCCGTCGGTCAATATTCTCGCTGAATTTCCTGTCACCTGGCTTGATAAAAATGTGAAGACGCGCAATACCGCGGCTGCGGCCAGCGCGTATCTGGAATATTTGTATACCCCGCAGGCGCAAAAAATTATCACCGATTACTACTACCGCGTACAAAACCCGACGCTGATGGCTCAGTATAAAGAGCGCTTCCCGCAAACCCGTCTGCTTCGCGTTGAGCAGCAGTTTGGCTCCTGGCCGCAGGTAATGAAGACTCATTTTGCCAGCGGTGGCGAGCTGGATAAATTGCAGGGGGCGGTGCATCAATGATATTCGCTTCAGCTTCTCGCCGCGTGCTGCCCGGTTTTACGCTAAGTATGGGCACTAGCCTGTTATTTATTTGCCTGATTTTACTGCTGCCGCTGAGCGCGCTGGCGATGCAGTTGGCTCAGATGAGTTTTGCGCAATATTGGGCGGTTGTGTCTCATCCGCAGATGATAGCGGCGTATAAAATTACGCTGCTTTCCGCCGCGCTGGCGGCGCTGTTCAACGGGGTATTCGGTCTGTTGATGGCGTGGATATTGACCCGCTATCGCTTTCCGGGCCGCGGGCTGCTGGATGCGCTGATGGATTTACCTTTTGCGCTGCCCACGGCGGTGGCGGGGCTTACTCTGGCGTCGCTGTTTTCGGTCAATGGACTTTACGGCGCGCCGCTGGCGCTCCTGGGCATTAAGGTGACCTATACGTGGCTTGGGATCGCGGTCGCGATGGCGTTCACCAGCATTCCATTTGTGGTGCGCACCGTGCAGCCGGTGCTCGAAGAGCTGGGCGAGGAATATGAAGAGGCGGCTCAAACGCTGGGCGCGTCGCGTTTCCAGTGCTTCCGGCGCGTGATATTCCCGGAACTGGCGCCCGCGCTGCTGGCCGGCGTCGCGCTGTCGTTTACGCGCAGCATCGGGGAGTTCGGCGCAGTTATTTTTATTGCCGGGAATATTGCCTGGAAGACGGAAGTTACTTCACTGATGATTTTTATCCGGCTTCAGGAGTTTGATTATCCAGCGGCCAGCGCGGTGGCATCGGTGATACTGGCGCTGTCGCTGCTGTTATTGTTTGGTATTAATACGCTGCAAAGCCGCTTTGGGCGGCGGGTGGAGGGGCTGTAATGGCCGATATGACGCCGCTTTACCAAACGCGCGGGCGCATTGAGTGGGGAAAATGGCTGCTGATCGGCACGGGAGCGCTGGCGTCGTTTTTATTATTAGTGATGCCGCTGCTTGCCATTTTTAAAGAAGCCTTCGCGAAGGGCGTGGTGCCGCTGCTGGAGAATTTTAAAGACCCCGACATGCTGCATGCGGTTTGGCTAACCTTATTGATAGCGCTAATCACCGTTCCGGTGAATCTGGTCTTCGGCACGCTTCTGGCCTGGCTGGTAACGCGCTTTCAGTTTCCCGGGCGGCAGCTGCTGCTAACGTTATTGGATATTCCTTTTGCCGTTTCTCCCGTGGTAGCCGGTCTGATTTATTTGCTGTTTTATGGCGCGAACGGGCCGCTGGGAGGCTGGCTGGAGGCGCACAATATACAGCTTATGTTCGCCTGGCCCGGTATGGCGCTGGCTACGCTGTTTGTGACCTGCCCGTTTGTGGTGCGAGAACTGGTTCCGGTAATGATGAGCCAGGGCAGCCAGGAAGATGAAGCCGCCGTATTGCTGGGCGCCTCCGGCTGGCAGATGTTCCGCCGGGTGACGCTGCCGAATATTCGCTGGGCGCTGCTGTATGGCGTGGTGCTGACCAACGCGCGCGCTATCGGTGAATTTGGCGCGGTATCGGTAGTGTCCGGCTCGATTCGCGGTGAAACGCTGACGCTGCCGCTGCAAATTGAGCTACTTGAGCAGGATTACAATACCGTAGGCGCATTTGGCGCGGCGGCGTTATTGACCGTTATCGCCCTGATTACACTGTTTTTGAAAAGTTTATTGCAGTGGCGGTTACAGCATCAGCAGGCGAATGAGCGCCAGGAGAAACATCATGAGTATTGAGATTGCCCGCATTAATAAAGCGTTTGGCCGCACTCGGGTGCTGAGCGATATTTCGCTGGAAATTCCGTCGGGGAAAATGGTGGCGCTGCTGGGGCCGTCCGGCTCGGGCAAGACTACGCTGTTGCGAATTATCGCCGGGCTGGAGACGCAGAGTAGCGGCAGTATCCGCTTTCACGGGCAGGATGTGAGCAGGCTGCACGCGCGCGAGCGCCGCGTTGGCTTTGTGTTTCAGCATTATGCGCTGTTTCGCCATATGTCCGTTTTTGAAAATGTGGCGTTTGGGTTAACCGTGCTGCCGCGCCGCCAGCGCCCGGATCCGGCAGCGCTGCGACATAAAGTGACCGCGCTATTGGAGATGGTTCAACTGGCGCATCTGGCATCGCGTTTCCCGGCTCAGCTTTCCGGCGGTCAGAAGCAGCGCGTGGCGCTGGCCAGAGCGCTGGCCGTGGAGCCGCAAATCCTGTTACTGGATGAGCCATTCGGCGCGCTGGATGCTCAGGTGCGTAAAGAGCTGCGGCGCTGGCTGCGCGATTTGCATGAGGAACTGAAGTTCACCAGTGTTTTTGTGACGCACGATCAGGATGAGGCATCGGAAGTTGCCGATCGACTGGTGGTAATGAGTCAGGGGCATATCGAGCAGATTGGCGCGCCGGAACAGGTTTGGCGTGAACCTGCGTCGCGCTTTGTGCTGGAGTTTCTCGGTGAGGTTAATCATTTGCGCGGCGAACTTCGCGGCGGGCATTTCCACGTTGGGGCGCACCGCTGGCCTCTTGGCTTTACGCCGGCTTTTCAGGGGGAAGTCGATCTGTTTTTGCGTCCGTGGGAAGTCGATGTAAGCCGTTTTGCAAGCCTGGATGCTCCGCTGGCGGCGAAAGTGCTGGAGGCAAGCCCCCAGGGCCATTATACCCGGCTTACGGTGCAGCCCCAGGGCTGGGGTGGTGAGCCATTAAACGTTGTGTTAGCGAATAACACGCCGCCGCAGCGGGGAGAGCGGATATTTATTGGATTACGCCAGGCGCGGCTTTATCACGGCGACACCCCGCTGCAGCCCGCGGCGCTGGCACATAGTGCATAAACGTTGGCCGTTTTCTGGCATTCGCTTGCCGGTTAGCCGTCGTTGGATTATTTTTGAGATAATAAACGTATCAAAGCGGCGTGAGCCGCTTTTTTTCTGTCCGGATATCATGATAAACACCCTGGAAAATACAATTGGTAATACGCCGCTGGTGCGCCTGCAGCGCCTTTCTCCCGATAATGGCAGCGAAATCTGGGTAAAGCTGGAGGGGAATAATCCCGGTGGCTCCGTGAAAGATCGTGCGGCGTTATCAATGATCGCCTGCGCTGAAGCGCGGGGGGATATTTCTCCGGGTGATACGCTGATTGAGGCGACAAGCGGTAATACCGGCATTGCGCTGGCGATGATCGCGGCGCTAAAAGGATATCGGCTGAAGTTACTCATGCCGGACAATATGAGCCTTGAGCGCCGGGCTGCGATGCAGGCCTACGGGGCGGAGCTGGTGCTGGTGAGTCAGTCACAGGGAATGGAAGGCGCGCGGGATTTGGCTTGCGCGATGGCGGCGCGCGGCGAAGGCTTTGTGCTGGATCAGTTTAATAACCCGGATAACCCGTTAGCGCATTATCAGACCACCGGGCCGGAAATCTGGCGCCAGAGCAGCGGTCGCATCACCCATTTGGTCTCCAGCATGGGAACCACGGGAACAATTACCGGTACGGCGCGCTTTTTGCGCGAGCAGTCTGATTCCATCACCATTGTTGGCCTACAGCCGGAAGAGGGCAGCAGTATTCCCGGCATTCGCCGCTGGCCGCAGGCGTATATGCCGGGAATTTACCGCGCAAATTTGGTCGATAAGGTGGTGAATATAGCGCAGCACAGTGCGGAGGCAACGATGCGCGCGCTGGCCCGGCGAGAGGGCATTTTTTGCGGCGTGAGTTCAGGCGGCGCGGTCGTCGGCGCGCTGCAAATTGCGCAGGAAAACCCCGGCGCAGTTGTGGTGGCGATTATCTGCGATCGCGGCGATCGCTATTTATCCACCGGGGTATTTAGCGATGAGTGTTTTGCGCAGGGAGCGGGTATTTAATCCGCCTGGTCTCAGGAAATTAGCGCATGGCAGCATGCTTGCGGAGGCAACCCTGGCTGGCTGCGCCACTGCGGATATAACGATGTGCATCGGCCGCCGTATCCGTCATTTATCTCTTTGTTCGGGCTTTACCGGGCCCGGCGCGGTGAATATAGGCAGGCGGGCGCGCTGTTTTATCAGCCTGCATCAGGCGTTAAAAGATGCGTTTAAGACCGGAAGCTCATGTGTTTTAAACCGCCATCGTGACAGCGGAAAAGGGCGTATGATGAGGGACGGTTACTGAACAGGAGTTAGGTGTGGACGGCGTATTATTTGATGAAAAGAGCAGGGCGCGGCAGGCGGATATCGTCGCCGTTCAGTCGCAGGTGATTTATGGAAGCGTAGGCAACAGTATTGCAGTTCCTGCTATTCAGCGACATGGGTTAAATGTGATTGCCGTGCCTACCGTGCTATTTAGCAATACCCCGCATTACGAGACATTTTACGGGGGAAGTATTCCCGATGCGTGGTTTAGCGGTTATCTTCAGGCGCTGGAAGAGCGGGGTGCGCTTCGGCGCATTAAAGCAGTAACCAGTGGATATATGGGCAGTGCCTCGCAGATCCAAATTTTTTCGGACTGGCTGAAGGACATCCGCAGGCGGCATCCTGAGCTAATCATTCTTATCGATCCGGTAATTGGCGATACCGATAGCGGTATTTATGTTCAGCCCGAGTTGCCTGACGCCTACCGTCACTTTTTATTGCCGCTTGCACAGGGTATTACACCTAATATCTTCGAGCTTGAAATACTAAGCGGCCAGCGCTGCCAAGATGTACAAAGCGCGATTGACGCCGCACGCGGCCTGCTTACGGAAACTTTAAAATGGGTCGTGGTGACCAGCGCGGGGAGTACCGCGCAGGAGATACAGCTACTTATCGTCACCGCTGATGCGACGGAAATGGTTTCACATCCACGCACGCATACTGATTTAAAAGGGACGGGAGATCTCTTTTGCGCCGAGTTGGTAAGCGGGCTGGTATCCGGTGAGATATTGACATCAGCGGTTGCGACAGCGGCGGCCAGCGTGTATCAGGCGATGCAATTTACCCTGGCTTTAGGCGTTGATGAGCTGGTATTGCCCGCGGGAAAACAAGGTGAAAGCGCGTCCGTTAAGCGGGTGTAATAGGGGAAGAAGGAATATTGCGTTTACGATGTAACCCGTGGCCTTTAGCGCTAACGGCAATAACTCAAAGTCTGTATTGATGATAGCCTGTGCCACGGAGCATGGTTTTATTTAGCTATAAAAAATGGCGCCAGAGGGCGCCATTTTAGAGAGCGTGAACAAATTACTTTTTAATACGGATAACCGGCGTTTCGCCTACGGTAACGCTGCCGGAAAGCTTGGTAAGCTCTTTGATTTCATCCATATTTGAGATGACGACCGGTGTTAACGTGGACTTGGCTTTTTCTTCCAGTAGCGGCAGATCGAATTCGATCACAACATCGCCTTTCTTCACACGCTGGCCTTCTTCAGCGATGCGTGTGAAGCCTTCGCCTTTTAGCTCAACGGTATCAATACCGAAATGTACAAAAAGCTCAATGCCGCTATCCGATTCGATAGAGAAGGCGTGGTTGGTTTCAAAAATCTTACCAATGGTGCCATCTACCGGGGCGACCATTTTGTTACCGGTAGGTTTGATAGCGATTCCATCACCCACGATTTTTTCAGCAAACACGACATCAGGCACATCTTCGATGTTGACGATTTCGCCAGACAGCGGCGCGACAATCTCAATGGTTCCGGTGTCACTGTTACCTTTGTCACCGAACAGTTTACTAAATAACCCCATTAACCTTCTCTCCTAAGCAGTAATTTGGGCCGCATCCCTGGAATTAGCAGATCGTTTTTTCTTCAATAAACTTGTTAACCAGCGCCATTAACTCGTCCGTAGTCGGCTGAGCCAGCGCCTGTTCTGCTAAAACCTTCGCATCTTCGAAGTTCGTGTTACGAATAATTTTCTTAATGCGTGGAATAGAAATGGCGCTCATGCTGAATTCGTCCAGCCCCATTCCCAGCAACAGAAGTGTAGCACGTTCATCGCCAGCAAGCTCACCACACATACCGGTCCACTTACCTTCAGCATGAGATGCATCAATAACCTGCTTAATTAAGTTCAGGACCGACGGTGACATCGGCTGGTAAAGATGTGAAATCATATCATTACCACGGTCGACTGCCAGCGTATACTGTGTCAGATCGTTAGTCCCAATGCTAAAGAAGTCAACTTCTTTCGCTAAGTGGCGTGCAATAGTCGCTGCCGCCGGTGTTTCAACCATTACGCCGATTTCAATCTGCTCATCGAACGCTTTCCCTTCCTGGCGCAGTTCTGCTTTGAACTCTTCAATAGATTGCTTCAGAGAGCGCACTTCTTCTACGGAAATGATCATCGGGAACATGATGCGCAGCTTGCCGAAAGCGGAGGCGCGAAGGATGGCGCGCAGCTGATCGCGCAGGATTTCTTTGCGATCCATTGCGATACGAATGGCGCGCCAGCCCAGGAACGGGTTTTCTTCTTTCGGGAAGTTCATGTACGGCAGTTCTTTATCGCCGCCGATGTCCATGGTACGAACGATCACCGCCTGATCGCCACAGGCTTCCGCCACGGCTTTATAGGCTTCAAACTGCTCTTCTTCTGTCGGCAGTGCGTCGCGGTCCATAAACAGGAATTCTGTACGATATAAACCTACACCTTCAGCGCCGTTACGCTCCGCGCCTGCGATATCGCGCACGGTGCCGATATTGGCGCAAACTTCAACCTGATGGCCATCAAGGGTGATAGCGGGCAGATCTTTCAGTTTTGCCAGTTCGTTTTTCTCTTCGGCAACCTGCTTTTGCAGCGCGCGCTGCGCTTCAATAACGTCGTTGCTCGGATTAACAAATACCTGGTTATTCACGGCGTCGAGAATCAGATAATCATCATTCTTAACGCGTTTGGTAACATCGCCAGTACCCACAATCGCCGGCAATTCGAGAGAGCGCGCCATGATTGAGGTATGAGAAGTACGACCGCCAAGATCGGTGATAAAACCGAGCACTTTATTCAGGTTAAGCTGCGCGGTTTCTGACGGCGTGAGGTCTGCGGCAACCAGAATGACTTCATCCTGAATGGCGCTTAAATCGATAATAGCCAGACCCAGAATATTGCGCAGCAGGCGTTTGCCGATGTCGCGTACGTCGGCGGCGCGTTCTTTCAGATATTCGTCGTCAAGCTCTTCCAGGGCGGTGGCTTGGCCTTCGATAACCTCATGTGCGGCCGCGTCAGCCGTAATGAGTTTATCTTTTATCAGGGCTATGATTTCCTGCTCCAGCTCCTCATCTTCGAGTAGCATAATATGCCCTTCAAAGATGGCTTCTTTTTCTTCGCCGAAAGTCTCGCCTGCTTTTTCTTTGATAGCTTCAAGTTGCGCGGATGCTTTGGAGCGCCCGTTTATAAAGCGCTCAATTTCCTGCGGGACCTTGTCGGCAGAAATTTTTTTCCGGTCGATGACAATTTCATCTTCTTTCAACAGCAGTGCTTTGCCGAAAGCGATACCCGGGGATGCTAAAATGCCTGAAATCATAACCCTTACCTTACTTGTGACTGATATATGTTCGACCTCGAATATGATTTATTCGAGTTCCACCATCAGTTTGACCAGATGTTCAACTGCCTGCTGTTCATCTTCACCTTCAGCGGAGAGGGTTACAACTGTACCCTGAGTCAGGCCCAGTGTTTGCAGTTTGAACAGGCTTTTCGCACTAGCGCTCTTACCGTTGGAGGTTACGGTGATTTCAGACGTAAAGCCTTTAGCTTCTTTTACGAACTGGGCGGCAGGGCGAGTGTGCAGGCCATTTGGCGCAGTAATGGTAACTTCTTGCTGGAACATTCTATTTCCCCAACTTTATAGGTTTAATCTAGCGGTACTAAAGCTTAGCCTGAGGCAATGGCTTTAGCCGGTATGAATTAGCACATGCGACAAGCGTAACGCGGTGCCTGATGCTAAGAGACGCGAAACGTGCTGATGTTTCGCGCTTCGCTCGACATTAACCATTATGCAGCGGAATGGTCACTGATACCAAATCGTTAAAACGATTCAGCTACAGGATTACGCCCTGATTAATTTCGCGCATCGAAATAATGAGCAGGTTAAATACCAGAGCGGAAGGGTGTAAGCAATAACGCTGAGGGTGAAAGTTTGATGAAGGCCACAAAAAAGCACCGGCGAAGGTGCTTTTTTGTTCAAAAAAACGAAGTGTGGCATTATTGTTGCAATTCTTTTTCACTAAAAAGATCGGCAAATAGCGCCGTGCTGAGATAACGCTCACCGGATGAGGGAAGGATGACTACCATTGTCTTTTCCGCGAAAGCCGCATCTTGCTGGAGCTTTAACGCCGCAGCAACCGCGGCGCCCGAGGATATTCCCGCCAGAATCCCTTCTTCCTCCATTAAGCGGCGTGCGGTAGATATCGCTTCTTCATTCGTTATGCCGATGACTTTATCAACCAGATTTAAGTCAAGGTTATCAGGGATAAAGCCCGCGCCGATGCCCTGAATTTTATGTGGCCCTGGCTTGAGCTCTTTTCCCGCTAGCGCTTGGGCAATTACCGGTGAATCGGTGGGTTCGACGGCCACGCTGATGAGAGATTTTTTACCTTTACTATTTTTAAGATAACGAGACACGCCGGTTAGCGTTCCGCCAGTGCCCACGCCCGCGATAAATACATCCACCTCGCCGTCGGTATCATCCCAGATTTCAGGGCCGGTAGTTTTTTCATGAATCTCAGGATTTGCGGGGTTGCTGAACTGTTGCAGCAGGAGGTATTTTTCCGGGGCGCTGGCGACAATTTCTTCCGCCTTTTTAATTGCGCCTTTCATCCCACTGGCGCCGTCGGTTAGCACCAGGTGCGCGCCTAGCGCTTTCAATAGCTTGCGGCGTTCAATACTCATAGTTTCCGGCATAGTGAGCGTTAACTTATATCCCCTGGCTGCCGCAACATATGCAAGGGCTATGCCCGTATTGCCGCTAGTGGGCTCAACCAGTTCCATGCCGGGTTTAAGAAGGCCACGTTTTTCTGCATCCCAAATCATATTGGCGCCGATACGGCATTTTACGCTAAAGCTCGGGTTGCGGGATTCAATTTTAGCCAGAATTCGTCCGTTGCCGATGCGATTCAGTCTCACCAGCGGCGTATGGCCAATGGTTAGCGAATTGTCTTCATAAATCTTACTCATAACCCGTCCTTAACTGTATGAAAATTGAGGATTGCTCCAGCATACTGACTTACTATACCCGCGGAAGTAAGGATTTTGCATAACGATATGCCCGGGCGATATAACTCGTCATAGTATGAAGCAATGCAGCAAATTTGCCCGCTTTCGACTGCGCGTTACCGTAAGCCGTTTTATGCGCAAAGGGCGGTTAGTTGTCGATAATGTGAATACTTGCTGACCGTTGCTTGCTCTAATTTACCTTGCACGCATTTCAGTGAGGGCCTCTTTCCGCTAGCTGGCGGGAAGAGGCGTTTACAAAGGTGCTTTGCGTTGACGCCAGTTAGCGCATTTCAATGCCGTTTCGTAAATGCTGCCGATAACAATCCACCCATAATGCCGTAGCGCCGCATACCGCGACCGGCATAATGACCAGGTTAATCACCGGGATTAACGTGAATAGGTTAACCAGCGCGCCAAACTGCAAGTGGGTGTATTTGCGTTGATGCAGAGCGACGCGCATCTCGGCAAACGGGACTTTATGATTATCGAACGGATAGTCACAGTACTGGATGGCCAGCATCCATGCGCTAAAGAGGAACCAAAGTACTGGCGCTATCGTTTGCCCAATTCCAGGGATAAAATAGAGAATCAGTAATCCCAGCGCGCGCGGCAAATACCAGATAAATTTTTGCCATTCCCGCTTCATTATTCGCGGAATATCTTTTATTAGCTCAAGAACGCCGGTTTCCGGCGGCACAGATCCGACAAGCCTCGCTTCAAGCTGCTCGGCCAGCAATCCATTAAACGGTGCCGCTATCCAGTTGGCGAGCGTGGCAAAGAAATAGCCAAAAATAAGCAACACAGAAATTACCGCCAGTGGCCAAAGTAAATAGTTAAGCCATTGAAGCCAGCCTGGCACATAAGCCATCAGCGCGGGTATCCAGGCGCTGAGGCGGGTAAATAACCACCAGAAAGCTCCGCCTAAGAGCAAAATATTGACCAGCAGAGGCAGGATGACGAAGCGCCGGATGCCTGGTTCTTTGATAAGCGCCCAGCCCCGGGAAAAATAGTGCAGACCGCTATGTGCGATGTTGCCAGTCTGTGAAACCATGTTAGGTGATGCTCCTTATAAAACAGCCGGTTTACTATTTGCCTATCATAGGCCGGTGTAAATGGGATAACCAATTCAGATATGGTCGAAAAAGAAGCAAAAAAGCGTTTTAATGCGATCTTTATGCTCTGAAAACCTTGCCTACACTTGCACTTAAGCAGATGGACCAATACTCTTAGTAAGTAAATGTTTGCCGTGGTGGCAAGGTGTTAGAACAACAGAGAATATAACGATGCAGGATTTGCGTCTGATATTAATCATTGTTGGCGCGATCGCTATAATTGCCTTACTTGTGCACGGCCTGTGGACCAGCCGTAAGGAACGTTCGGCCATTTTCCGCGATCGTCCGCTTAAGCGTATTAAGCCAAAATACGATGATGACATTGATGGGCTGAGCGATGATGCTGAAGAAGGTGTAGGAGAAGTGCGCGTGCGTCGCGTCACTCCGGCTACGCCGCCAGTAGAAGAATCATCAACGGTATCTCGCCAGTCATCGACTTTACGTGATAAGAGTCCGGTCGCGCCGCCGCGTCCTCAGGTGCAGGAGCCGCGCATCGCTCAATCCGAACCGATTCAGCAGTCAGATTCGTCGGCTAAGGTCGTTCAGGATGCTCCTGTTGCGCACGATGCAGGAAGTCATACGGCCCCGTTAGAGGGTGCTGCAGGCCAGTCCGGCGTTAGTCAATCTGACGCTGAATTACCGCACCACGAAAAGCGTGAAAGCTCATCGGCTGCATCGGCGCCAACTTCAGTGCCAGACACTATAGCAGCGGTGCCAGAAAAGGCGCCGGAAAAGCCTGTGCGTAAAGAGGCGGTGATTGTGATGAATGTCGCTGCCCATGCCGGGACTCAGCTCAGTGGCGATATTTTGTTGAGCAGTATCCAACAGGCTGGATTTAAATTCGGCGACATGAATATCTTTCATCGTCATCTTAGCCCAGACGGCAGCGGCCCCGTTTTATTTAGCCTGGCGAATATGGTAAAGCCTGGTTCATTCGATCCGGAAACAATGCACGATTTTATGACGCCAGGGGTGACTATTTTTATGCAGGTACCTTCTTACGGCGATGCCTTGCAAAACTTTAAGTTGATGCTGCAGTCTGCGCAGCATATCGCCGATGATGTCGGCGGCGTGGTGCTGGACGATCAGCGCCGTATGATGACGCCGCAGAAACTGCGCGAATATCAGGAAATCGTTCGTGAAGAGATAGGACACGCGAGCGTGTAACTTAACTTGCAGGACCCAAGTTTCGCTCTCAAAACCTCCGCCAGTCGGGGGTTTTTTATCGCAGATGGTATGCTATGAAAACTATTGATGAAAAATTAACGCAGCTGCGAACTACGCTTCGCCATCATGAATATTTGTATCACGTACTGGATACACCTGAAGTACCGGATGCGGAATACGATCGCCTAATGCGCGAGTTGCGCACGCTTGAGGAGGCGCATCCTGAATTAATTACGCCCGATTCGCCTACCCAGCGCGTAGGGGCGCAGCCGCTGAGCGCTTTTACTCAAGTGCGCCACGAAATTCCCATGCTTTCACTGGATAATGTATTTGATGAGGAGAGCTGGCGGGCCTTTTACAAACGCATTCGCGATCGTTTAAAAACCGCAGACGACATCACTTTTTGCTGTGAACTCAAGCTGGATGGCCTGGCGGTAAGTTTGCTTTATGAAGAAGGCGTTCTGGTGCGTGCGGCTACCCGGGGCGATGGTACGACAGGGGAAAACATTACCAGTAATGTCCGTACTATTCGGTCAATACCGCTTAAGCTACGGGGAGATAATATCCCCACGCGTCTTGAAGTGAGGGGCGAGGTATTTTTGCCGCAGGCCGGTTTTGAAAAAATTAATGAGGAGGCGCGGCGGCGCGGCGGGAAAGTTTTTGCGAATCCCCGCAATGCCGCTGCGGGTTCATTACGCCAGTTAGATCCCCGCATAACCGCACAGCGACCGTTAACGTTTTTTTGCTACGGCGTTGGGCTATTGGAAGGTGGCACTCTGCCAGATAGTCATATCGAACGGCTGGCGCGTTTTAAGACTTGGGGATTGCCGGTAAGTTCGCGCGTGCAGCTGTGTCGGGGCGAACAAGAGGTGCTGGATTTCTACCAGGCGGTTGAGCGCGATCGTCCTGGGCTGGGTTTTGATATCGACGGCGTAGTTATTAAGGTTGATTCGCTACCGTTACAGGAAGAGCTTGGTTATGTTGCCCGCGCGCCGCGCTGGGCTGTAGCCTTTAAGTTCCCGGCTCAGGAGCAGATGACAACGGTGCGCGATGTCGAGTTCCAGGTTGGGCGCACCGGCGCTATAACGCCCGTGGCGCGCCTGGAACCCGTTCAGGTTGCCGGCGCGCTGGTTAGCAATGCCACACTTCATAATGCGGATGAAATTGCGCGGCTTGGTTTACGCATTGGTGACACCGTCGTTGTTCGACGTGCGGGCGATGTGATACCGCAGGTGGTGAGCGTAGTGCTTTCTGCGCGTCCGCAAGAAACGCGTGAAATTGTTTTTCCTTCACACTGCCCGGTGTGTGGATCGGACGTGGAGCGCGTAGAGGGCGAAGCCGTAGCGCGCTGTACCGGCGGATTGATTTGCGGTGCACAGCGAAAAGAAGCTCTAAAGCACTTTGTTTCACGTCGCGCGATGGACGTTGACGGGCTGGGTGAAAAAATTATCGACCAATTAGTGGAGCGCGAATATGTGTCCACACCGGCAGATCTTTTCCGCCTATCGGCGGGTGCGCTAACCGGGCTCGATCGCATGGGGCCGAAATCGGCGCAAAATTTAGTCAATGCGCTAGAAACATCAAAACAGACGACTTTCGCACGCTTCCTGTATGCGTTAGGGATCCGTGAGGTCGGCGAAGCGACGGCTGCCGGGCTGGCTGCACACTATGGTTCATTAGATGCACTCATGGCGGCGGATGCGGATTCTTTGTGTCAAGTGCCGGACGTAGGGGCAATTGTCGCAGCTCACGTAGTGAATTTTTTTGAAGAAGAAAGCAATCGCGACGTAATTCGTGACCTGGTACAAAAGGTGGGTATTACCTGGCCCGCGCCGCAGGTGGTACGTGTAGATGAGATAGATAGCCCCTTTGCAGGAAAAACGGTGGTGCTTACCGGAACGTTAAGCCTGATGTCGCGTGATGATGCGAAAGCGAAACTGGTGGCTCTTGGCGCTAAAGTCAGCGGCAGCGTATCGAAAAAAACCGATATGGTTATCGCTGGTGAAGCGGCCGGTTCTAAATTGACTAAGGCCCAGGAACTTGGCGTTCGGGTCCTTTCCGAACAGGAGATGTTACAGTTGCTGGACAACCAACATGGATAAAACTCAGTTAGTACGTATTGCGAATACGGCGATGCCTTTTGGTAAATATCAGGGGCGGGCGCTCATTGATTTGCCGGAAGAGTATCTACTGTGGTTTCAGCGCAAAGGGGAGTTCCCGAAGGGAGCGCTGGGAGAACTTATGGCGCTAACGCTGGCAATAAAGATTGAAGGGCTGGATGAGTTAGTGCGACCTTTAAAACAACAATGATTTGATATCACCAGCCGATGACCACGCCCGGTGGGCGTGGTGATTATCGGGCTCAGCGTTAATTTAGTTGAATTAACCCTTAACCGGCAGGCGGCAGTCTCTTTCACGAATTTACTACTACATCTGTAAGGGACGAAATCAGTGCCGCCTTCAATTCAGGCGTTTCTTTACTCTTCGCTAGCTGAATTATACCGCCCGATCGCCGTTTTCTTGCTGCCGCTTATAACGCTGAGCGAGGACGGCGCAAACCATTAACTGGATTTGGTGAAAAATCATAAGCGGTAGCACAATCATCCCTACGGCTGAAGTCGGAAATAAAATATTTGCCATTGGTATGCCATTGGCGAGGCTTTTCTTCGAACCGCAAAAAACGATTGTAATTTCATCAGCTTTATTAAAGCCCAAACGTCGCGCCATTAACGTATTAATAGCAATGACCATAGCTAATAGAATAACGCTGACCACTATGATAAAGAGCAGTGAGCCGGCACCGACCTTATGCCAGATACCGTGCGTTACCGCTTCACTAAAGGCGGTATAAACCACAAGGAGAATCGACGTCTGGTCCGTTTTACCAAGCCATTTTTTGTTGCGTTCAATCCAGCGCCCGGTGAGCGGGCGCGAGAGGTGGCCCAGCACAAAAGGCAGCAGGAGTTGTAGCATAATACTTCCGACCTGGCGCAGGCTATCGCCGCTGCTACCGTGTATGTGCATCAAGAGGTTAACCAGCAGCGGGGAGATAAATATGCCCAGCAGACTAGAGGCGGAGGCGGAACACACTGCGGCAGCGACGTTACCGCCGGCTAGCGATGTGAAGGCGATAGCCGATTGTACCGTGGCGGGCAAAATACAAAGATAAATGAAGCCAGCGTAGATTTCCGGACTCACATTTACCGGCGCCCACCGGGCAAAAAGCACCCCTAAAACAGGAAAAACGATAAAGGTGCTGCACATTACCCAGAGATGTAATCGCCAGTGACTACCCCCGGCAAGAATTGCTTCGCGGGATAATTTCGCCCCGTGCATAAAAAAGAGTACGGCGATAGCGATATTTGTCAGCCATGAAAAGTAAACGATGGCCTGCCCCTTTGCGGGTAAAAATGACGCCAGAAGAACAGTACCAATGAGTATCAGGGTAAATGGATCAAAAATACGTTGCAGTCTCATTCAGTTACCTCAAGTAGTGCATATCGATATTGTGCAGGGGCATGTTTAAGAAATGAAACGAATTTATTGTATTTATTTATGAAGCGCATCGGGTAACGCGGTGCAACTGCCGGTGAATATCTCTCTGGCGGGCTTAAGAATAGCGCCGTTGGCTTACTGCGCGTTAAGGGTGGGGAAGAGCCACCTTACACAAGGGAGATGGGTTATTTAAATGACAATTTCTGCAAGGGATGATGTACAGGATGGGCCTCATCTGCCCATATCACACACTAAAAATGTTAAGCACCTTAATCCTGCTAACTGCCTGAATTTAGACCGGTAAGTTTCAACCGCTCGGCGGGAGCGTCTGGCTGTGGATATTGAAGAGCCGTCTTGTTTAATAGGATAACAGGTGAATTATTAGGCTGAAGGCGTTATCAAATCCGTCCAGGAAGAGGAAAAGCGGATTTTGTACCGACGACGATGTGAGATGTCAACAACGGGTAAAAAGTGATCCACTTACCGTCACCACCAACGGTCTAA
>CALYPF010000052.1 GCA_945271245.1 uncultured Enterobacteriaceae bacterium
TTAGACCGTTGGTGGTGACGGTAAGTGGATCACTTTTTACCCGTTGTTGACAGCCCGCTTTGAAAACGACGCTCAAAGCGTCACGGTATTGACCAACGCCGAGGGCCACGCGGCTGCGTGGCTAAACGATACTGCGAACGAAACCGTCACGCTCACCGCCGTTGCGCATTACAATAACACTCCATTGAGCGATTCAACCCAGTGTGCATTTCGCGAAAAGACATACAGTGTCACGGTCAGCATTCCGCCTACTATTAACCGTAAAGGGGAATATTATATTGCGCTGCGAGGCTTACTGAACGGCGAGTTTCAAAATGACGATCCGGTGGTGAAGCACTTTACCGTCGCCTGCCAGCACGCTTACTTTCCAGACTATAGCGCTCCCGGCAATGAAAACTATGATGGCGCAGGTAATAAGGGAACCAACCTGCTCAATCTTAGAATCCAGGGGGAGAGCGCCAGGCAGGCCACGATTGATGTTGATGTGGCCTTTGTTGATGGACGGCACTTTACTCATCGCTATACCACCGCTATCGAAGACTAACCTTCGTACAGAGCATTCATGCCGCTACTGCCTCAGGCGATCCCCGGACGGTCAATAGCGCATAAATCCTCTGGTGAGTAAATCGTAATTTTGACGCTGGAATGCGTCAGCCCACGCGCCGCCGGGGCTTTCCGGCGGTTTAACACGAAATGCCAACGGGCAGCGAATTACGGATAACCATAGCGCCTGCAATGCAGGCGCTATTCATGGCAGGAAGAAAATACACTACCGAGTTCGAGCGCCAGGCTGACTCGTATTTCCTTAACAGCGGCGATGGCCCTGGGAAAACCACGCATTTATTTAGAATTAATCATGGTATCGCTCGTACCTTATTTTAAGACCAAAAGCGGCAGCCCCCAGCGCTTGCACGCCATCACCTTTGCGCTTCACAGGCATGGAGCATTCTCGTGATATCACCGTGGGCACGGCACAGGGGTTAACGTTTTTTCAGCTGGTTCAGGCGCTGCTCCAGCGCCCGGGCGCAGGTCGGTGCAAGCTGACGCATCGCCTGCGCCGTTTCCTCACGCCACGCGGCCAATAGCGCACGCCGTCCGGCAATAGCGTACCTGGCGCAGATCTCCGCCGGTAATAAATGCTGCTCAAGACGTGAACGCAGAGCCTGCAGCGGTAAGGAACAGTGGGCCAGCATACGCTGCAGACTGCCGAGGCAGGCCTCCAGCGGACGATGCCCGTAAGCGAACCCGGCCAGCTCGCGCCAGTCGGCCCGGTTTAGCGTTAAGTCATCATGCCAGTATTTCAGCGGGAGCGGCTCATCAATCCAGTCGGCAAGCCAGCGGGCGTCCCGGCGCAGGCGTCGGTGTTCACCGCGCGCCAGCCTTGCTCCAGCGGGCGTCAGCGGTAACAGTGCCATCGCAGCATAGCAACCGCTGCTGGCTTCTCTGTGGCTGCCAAAACGCACCAGAATAAAGCCGGCACGCTTCCAAAAGCGCCACAGTTCACCGGTATAACCAAAGCTGACGGAAAGATAATCATAGCCGTCAGCCCGCTGGCGAAGCCGGGACAATAGACGCTGCCCCAATCCGCGCCGCTGGAGATCCGGATGCACCGCAATACGGCTCACGCGCTGCCCGCGCAGAGTCGCCGCCAGCGGCGCGCCTCCGTGCGCCGCCAGCGACTGCGCCACCAGATTCCCGCGCGGGCGGCGGACGCCTGCCCACACCGCCCGGCTGAGTTCGGGCGCCAGCCCGCCTTCATCAACCAGCCACAGCGCGCCTGCGATGGCATTATTATGGCGGGCAAAGATAAAGCGCTGGCCGGGCACATCCATCATGCGCCGTAAATCCAGAGGCGATGTACGGTAGTGCGCACCGGACAGCAGCCGCCATGCCGACTCCGCAAGCGCCGGTTCATGCCGCCACGGCGCAGACTGCGGCTCGTCAATAACGGGGGTTATCTCTTCCGGCAGCGGGGGAAGCGAGTCATCAAATAACAGAATGTTATCTAACAGGCGCTCCAGCGGATCGTTTTCCGCCCAGCGTACAGGCGCGCCCAGAGAGAAGCGCCGCAGCTGCGATACTCCAGCGCAAAATTTCAGTAAAAAGCCGCGCCCGGTTCCTTCATATCCCTGCACCGTGGTGGTTAACAGTACGCGCGCAAACGCTGAGATCAGACGCCGCAGCTGCGGCAGCGGTAGCGCAGCGGCCTCATCAACGATAAGCCAGTCCGCTGCAGGGGCACAATCGTCATCCAACATGGTTAACAGGCGATCGGGAGCAATAAATATACCGTTGCCCTGCGCGTATTGAGCCAGTATGTCAACGGCGGCGCGAGTAGGTGCCGTGACCAAAGCGGCGCGAGGCGCACCGTGCGCCAGCATACCGGCCAGCGCCGATTTGCCGCGTCCGCGAGGGCCGGTAACTACGGCAACGCCCGACTCCATCGCCCGCAGTGCCGTAAGAATGGCGTTCTGCTGTTCCAAAGGTGCGCCGCTGGCAGCATGCCAGTCAGGAAAGGTGGCAATATCGGGTAACGCCGGCACCTCGCCCTGTAGCCAGCGCGCACAGCGCGAGTCCTGCAGAGCAATATGCTGAAAACGTTCAATGAACAGCGGCGTTGGTATGGGCTGCGGGCTATCGCTCCAGCGCGGGCTATCGGCATCGGGCAAATGCGCCCACCTTTCCCACGCAGGCGCGAGTAGCACCAGCCAACTGCCAGCCCTGAGCGTTCCGGCCAGCGCCGCCAGCGCCTGTACATCCAGCCCGTGCCGCGCATCAAATACCGCGTGCAGAAACTCCCGCCCCAATAGCGTTTTTAACGCACCGGGCGGGCAGCCTCGTTCCTGCATGTCATTGCTCACCCACAGCCAGTCACCGGGCAATAAATCAATTAGCGAAAGAGCGCGGGTTTCGGTCCACGTTGAGTCGCCAGAGATGATTAACAACCGGCGATGCCCTTGCCGCGCCTGCTTCGCCGTCAGAGCGACAAACTGACTATCCAGCATAGGTCGTTAGAGTTTTCCGTCAAAGGTATCGCACTGGGACGGGTTACCGCTGTCAAAACCGCGTTTAAACCAGGAATAGCGCTGCTCAGAAGTACCGTGCGTAAAGCTGTCTGGCACCACGCGCCCCTGGCTTTGCTGCTGCAGGCGATCGTCGCCAATGGCTTCGGCCGCATTCAGCGCTTCCTGTAAATCGCCCGTATCCAGAACATCTTGCTTTTGCATCGCGTGGCCCCACACGCCGGCAAAACAGTCCGCCTGAAGTTCCAGGCGAACCGATAGCTGGTTAACCTGCTTCTGAGACGCATTTTGCTGTAACTGGCGCACGCGCGGCTCGATCCCCAGCAGTTTTTGAACGTGATGGCCCACTTCATGAGCAACCACATAGCCCTGGGCAAAATCGCCGTCCGCGCCAAGTTTGCTTTTCATTTCGTCATAAAATGAGAGATCGATATAAACCGTGCTGTCCGCCGGGCAGTAAAACGGCCCCATTACCGACTGCCCGGTGCCGCAACCGGTGCGGGTCGCACCGCGATACATCACAAGCTTTGGCTTCTGATAGGTTTTACCCATTTGCTGAAAGATCTGTGACCAGGTGTCCTCGGTCGTAGCCAAAATGACGGAGGTAAACTTTGCCGCCTCATCTTCATTAGGGCTGATATTTTGCGCGCTCTGCTGCTGGCTCAGGGGCTGCCCGCCGCCGTTTAATAACGGCGTGAGATCGTAGCCATAATAGCCAGCCACCAGTACAATCACCAGAATCACCAAACCGCCTTTTCCTCTGGGAATGCGAAAGCCGCCGCCTCCGCCAGACATCCCCGGCATACCGCCGCCCGCATTATCGCCACGACGATCTTCAACGTTGTCACTTTCACGACGCCCTTGCCAACGCATAACCAGCTTCCTTTTAATCATGTTTTACGGATGTTCTACCGCCGCCACATCGGTGCAACCGTGGCTCATCCACGCGAGATAACCGTCGCTGCGGCTATTTTAGCGAATGAAAATAGCGGAGAGATAGCACAGATCGTAGGTGGTTCCGGCGCGGATTACCATAAGAAAGCGTTCACAGAAAAAAATAAGGTGGTGAAACTTGCGATGAGCAATTCCTGTAGACTCAACAATAACGCTGAGTTGAAGGACTAATGAGCGCCGTTTAGCCCACAGACATTCCCGTCCCTAGCGGCTATTCGCGTAGCGATAGCCGATGGTAAAAGATAACAACCTGAGCCACCGGCCACTACCTGCGCCCGCTGCAGGAAAACTGCGTCTTCACCACTGCGCGGTTTGCAGCATAAAGCGCGGCCACCGCGCCGGCGGGAAGCCACCATTACAGCCATCTTCTGACACAGCGGCGAGACAATAGCGGCTATTCCGCCGCTGCCCGTACTGGCGCGGTATTATCCCGACAGGAGGGTGACTGCAGGTCGGCAATGGCTACCGGCCCGCCCGTGTTTTTTGTTTCTCACCGCTCATCGGGGTACGGAAACGATTGCGTACTTAGGACAAATCAACGCCCAGCCGGTGTGCAACCTCTTCATAAGCTTCGATCAGGCCACCCATTTCCTGACGAAAGCGATCTTTATCCAGTTTGTTCAGCGTCGCTTTATCCCACAGCCGCGCGCCGTCCGGAGAGAACTCGTCACCCAACAGGACTTCACCGTTAAACAGTCCGAACTCAAGCTTAAAATCCACCAGAATCAATCCTGCGTTATCAAAAAGCGTTGTCAGTACCGCGTTTGCCCGATAGGTCAATGTTTTCATTTGTGCCAGGTGCTCACGGCTCACCCAACCGAAGGTTTCGCAATAGGATTCATTAATCATCGGATCGTGCATCGCGTCATTTTTCAGGAATAGATCGAACAGCGGTGGGTCGAGCACCAGCCCCTCTTCTACGCCCAGGCGTTTCACCAGCGAGCCTGCGGCGCGGTTGCGAACCACACATTCCACTGGCACCATATCGAGCTTTTTCACCAGCGATTCCGTATCCGATAGCAGCGCTTCCATTTGGGTCGGAATTCCGGCCTCTTCCAGCTTGCGCATAATGAAATAATTAAAGCGGTTATTAACCTTACCTTTGCGCTCGAACTGGGCAATACGCGCCCCGTCTCCCGCTGACGTATCATCCCGAAACTCAAGCACCAGCAAAGCATCATCTTCAGTGCTGTAGACGGTTTTCGCTTTACCACGATACAACTCAGCCTGCTTTTGCATCCTCATATACTCCTGGGTTATAGGCCGTTTACACGGTCTGAAGGTGAATATGCATCAATCAGCCTTAACGACGAAGCGCTCCTATGGCAACGGGCGTGATGTATCGCAGACGCCTGTTCCCAGCAACCCAAAATAGCCAGTGGCCTTCGTCGTAGAAGAGCCGTTTTCGTCTAACCTTATCTTCCGCCTGATGCCTTAGCGTAATGATGTCACCGGAGATGGCGCACCAGAATGACTGAAATCCCGCTCAGGGGCCGCCCGGTTTCATACGCTATTCATTGGGCGAAATAAGCGGCAGTTATCGCCGTGTTCACAGGGGCCAAGCTGCCACCGGCAATACAAGAAACGGCACTGGCCTGCCTCCTGTAGCACCTAGTTAATACCCTAACGCATCAGCGTTAATCAGCGGCGCTAACAAGGCGGAGCCTAAACCGGCGCTGCCGCGCTCCCGGGAAATAGTTTTTGAGAGCAATAAAAAAGCCGACTTTCGTCGGCCTCTTAGCTATTTACTGAACGCGGCCTGGAACACCGCGACCAGCGCATCATTTTGCGACTGGGTCAGCGTATGGCCTTTCGGATCAATAAACTGCAGGCTACTGCGGTTATCTAAATCGCCGACCTGTACTTTATAATCGCCGCTGGCAAGCCCCGGATCGCGCGCCCCCAGTTCGTGCCACTCGCTGTCTGACAGTGGAGAATAACTCACTGCCAGACTGCCTTCTGAACGCGTGCTATCGCTCACCTTCATACCGACTTTTTCCAGCACCGAAGGAAGGCGGCTCCACACCGTATTAAACGGTGCCCGCACCACCAGCACCGGCAGCCCGGTATCATCGGCGCCGCTTTGAACGTCAATAGCGCTCGCAGAGGCGGCATTTTTGCTGCTACCCGCGCTCAGGCTGCTATCTAAACCTGCGGCAATCGCATTCAACATTTGCGTACTGTAGCGCTGCATAGAAGCGGCATCTGCGACAGGTTTCCCGGCCTGCTCCAGCCCCAGCAGCTTCACGGTTAACGCCTGCTGATAGCCCTGCTGTTGAACCCCAACCTGATAGCGCCCGCGATATTGTTCATCCTCGTCTGCGCGCTGCCACTGCACCCAGTCGGTGGTCAGCGTCTGGCTGCCGTCTTCGCGCTTCAGGATAGAATAGTTTTTCTGCTGCATAACGCTGACTACGCGCGGCCATAAGGACGCAGTGCTGCCGCTATCAAGAAGCATCGTCGCCGTATCGCCGGTAAACTGCGTGCGTGCGCCGCTAACCAGCGCCAGCGGCTGCGCCGGCGGGCGAATATCCAGCTTTTTGCCCAAGGCTCCGCCGCCGCGCGGCGCAGGCACCTCATACTGACCATTTTCAATCGGCAGAATCATGCCCGCCGGGGCGTGCAGATCTGACAACGGGGCCGCTTCCAGATAGGACTCATCGCCGCTGACCTGGCGCTTATAGCGTGAATCGGAACTACACGCCGCCAGCAGCATGATAAGCGAGACGCCTACCAATTTTGCTACCGTTGACTTCTGAACTGAGTAAGCCATTCAATCTCCCTAAACGTTATAGCAAACCGGCATGCGTCATGGCGCTAAGTACAACCTGACGTCCGGTATCAGTCAACGGCATCATCGGCAGGCGAAGCCCGCCGGTTGCTGCCAGACCCAGTTTTTCACAAGCCCACTTCACCGGTGACGGATTAGGCTCGATAAATAAGTTTATATGCAGCGGCATCAGGCGCTGATTGATGGCCTGCGCACCGGCAATGTCTCCCGCTGCTGCCAGTTTACACATTTGCGCCATATCACGCGCTGCAACGTTCGCCGTAACTGAAATAACGCCGTGGCCGCCAAGGCGCATAAAATCCAGCGCGCTATCGTCATTGCCACTAAGTAAAATAAAATCATCCGCGGTTAGCGCCTGAATCCGGCTGACGCGGGTCAGATCGCCGCTGGCTTCTTTAACGCCAACAATATTTTCAAGCTGCGCCAGGCGGCCCACCGTTTCAGGCTGCATATCGCAGCCGGTGCGCGACGGTACATTATACAGGATCTGCGGTAAATCGGTGCTCTGAGCAATCGCTTTAAAATGCTGGTAAATACCTTCCTGCGTGGGGCGATTATAATAAGGCACCACCGTCAGGCAGCCTGCAACGCCGCTGTCGGAAAAACACTGCGTCAGAGAGATGGCTTCTGACGTGGCGTTCGCGCCGGTTCCCGCGATAACCGGAATGCGGCCGTCAGCCAGCTCAAGCGTCATTTTGACAACATCAACGTGCTCATTATGACTCAGTGTGGCCGATTCACCGGTAGTGCCGACAGAAACCAGCGCGGCGGTGCCGCTCGCCACGTGATAATCAACCAGTTTTTTCAGGCTGGTGCGGCAGATATTTCCCTTTGCATCCATCGGCGTTATCAGCGCAACAATACTTCCCGTGAACATGGTGCATCCCCTGTGAAAACAAGTGGTACCAATGGTACGTTTGGTGCCGCCTCAAAAGCAAGCAAACGGGATACTGAGTGCGGTTGTATGCGCGTTTTTTTTATGTTTTCCTAATGATTACGTTATTGCTACAGGAAGCTAAGGTTTGTCTGCGTCATCTCAACATTATCTCGTTATTACCGCACTTGGCGTCGATCGTCCGGGTATCGTCAATGCAATAACTCGTCACGTCAGCGGCTGCGGCTGTAATATCGAAGACAGCCGACTGGCCATGCTGGGCGATGAATTCACATTTATTATGCTGCTTTCCGGGAGCTGGAATGCGATTGCTCAAATTGAGTCCACGCTGCCCCTCAAAGGCGCAGAATTAGATTTACTGATAGTGATGAAGCGCACGGCAGGACACGCGCGCCCTTCGGCACCCGCTACGGTGCGCGTTCAGGTTGAAGTCGCCGACTCGCCACATCTTATCGAGCGGTTTACCGATCTGTTTGATACGCATCATATGAACATCGCTGAGCTGATTTCACGCACGCATCCCGCGGAAGACGCGGGCCAAAGCGCAGTTCCACGTTTATACATCCAAATTGCCGCGCACGCTCCGGCCCTGCCTAATGCGACAAACATCGAGCGCGCCTTCAGAACGCTATGTACAGAACTCGATGCGCAAGGCACTATTAGCGTTATCAGTTACCCACAGCAAAATACATGAAGACAGAGATGGAGAGTTGTGATGAATCCACTGAACGCTGGCGATATTGCCCCGAAATTCAGCCTGCCCGATCAGGATGGCGAGCAGGTCAATTTAACCGATTTTCAGGGGCAGCGCGTGCTGGTCTATTTTTATCCTAAAGCAATGACGCCGGGCTGTACCGTCCAGGCCTGCGGCCTGCGCGATAATATGGACTATTTGAAAAAATATGGCGTAGAAGTTCTTGGCATCAGCACGGATAAACCGGAAAAGCTCTCACGCTTCGCTGATAAAGAACTGCTGAATTTCACTCTGCTTTCTGATGAGGATCACAAGGTGTGCGAGCAGTTTGGAATTTGGGGCGAAAAAACGTTTATGGGGAAAACCTACGACGGCATTCACCGTATTAGTTTTCTGATTGACGGCAACGGCGTGATTGAACACGTTTTTAACGATTTTAAAACCAGTAACCACCACGATATCGTGTTGGACTGGCTGAAAAATCACGCGGCCTGACGCTCACGGCGACTGCGATAAGCCGGCAACGCGTCCGGCTTATTTTTTTGCCCGTCAAAAGCCGCGTCAGGCGGAAGTTATCACCAATGCGCTTTGGCTCTGCCTTATATTCTTTGGATTTTAATTTAACGGCTCGCCGGCAGGCCGCCTCTGACGGGCGAAACCAATACCGCCGTCAGTCAATATCTAACGCGTCAATTCTCACTCATCATGAAGCCGCTTTGTTATTCCGCAAAACGCCGCTTATGGCACCTGCTCAACGTCAATTGGTTCGCCTGACAGCGTGTCCGGCCACGCGCGCACCACAGCTTTAATTAATGTCGCCAGTGGAATCGCGAAAAAGACGCCCCAAAACCCCCACAGACCGCCAAATATCACCACGGATAAAATAATCACCAGTGGATGCAAATTTACGGCCTCCGAAAACAGTACCGGCACCAGTAAATTACCGTCCAGCGCCTGAATTACCAGATAGACGCTAAAACAGGTCCAGAACTCCGCCCCAATGCCAAATTGGTACAGCGCAACGCCAGTCACCGGTAGCGTAACGGCAAAAGCACCGATGTAAGGAATTAATACGGACAGCCCGACCAAAACCGCCAGTAATAGCGAATAATTCAACCCGGTAGCAATAAAGCCAATGTAGGTCGCGATGCCGACAATCACCATTTCCATCGCCTTACCGCGAATATAATTGGTGATTTGCTGGTTCATTTCCACCCACACCTGGCCGGCCAGCCCGCGATTGCGCGGCAGTACGCGCCGCACCGCGTTGAGCATTTGTTCTTTATCTTTTACCAGGAAAAAGACCATCAGCGGCACCAGAATCAGATACACGGCGAGCGTTAATAAGCCAACCAGTGACGCCAGCGAGAACTTAACCACAGACTCACCGAGCGTGGACAAACGCGCGCGTAAATTCTCTGCCATTGCATCAATAATGCCCGCATCCACCAGCGCCGGGTAACGCCGGGGCAGCGTAGCGGAAAAATCAACCAGCTTATTAAACATGGTCGGCATATCGCGCACTAAAAAAATGCTCTGTTGCCAGGCTACCGGCGCCACCACCAGTGTCATTAGCAATACCACGCCGATAAACAGCACCAGCACAATGCCAGTCGCGGCGCTTCGCGAACAGCCGATACGTTCAAGCCGGGCCGTTGGCCACTCCAGAAGGTAAGCAAGGACCAGCGCTACCAGCAGAGGCGCCAGCAGGCCAGAAAAAAAATAGAGGAGACTGCATCCAAAAATTAAAATAACCAGTAGCGCTATCGCTTCCGGATCGCTGAAACGGCGGCGATACCACTGTAATAAGAGTTCAAGCATATTTATTTCCCGGAAAGTCGACGGCAGTGTAATGCGCGGAATTGTAACGAATAGTCTTTCCTGACTCTTCGTTTTTTCACAGTATACGGGGTACTATGGCATTCACGAAGACTCAAACCTTTACCGGATTGGGGCATCGAACCCTTATCCCTTCAGCATGTCATAAGACCATACCTTACAAAACAGGATCAGACGTTATGTTCAGGCCGTTGAAGAAAGCGCTGGTTGTCTCTCTGATTACAGCTCTGCTGGCGGGCCAGTCTCTGCCTGTCTTTGCCGATAGCGCCGATGGTCTCCCGGATATGGGGACTTCTGCGGGCAGCACGCTTTCCATCGCGCAGGAAAAGCAAATGGGCGATTTTTATATTCGCCAGCTTCGCGGCAGTGCCCCGCTCATTAATGACCCGCTGCTTGATGAATATATTAACTCGCTGGGCATGCGGCTAGTGTCGCACGCGAATTCGGTGCGCACGCCCTTCTATTTTCACCTGATTAATAATGATGAAATTAACGCCTTCGCATTCTTTGGCGGGCATGTCGTACTCCATTCCGCATTATTTCGCTATGCCGATAATGAAAGCCAGCTTGCATCGGTCATGGCGCACGAAATCTCCCACGTTACCCAGCGCCATCTGGCGCGGGCGATGGAAGATCAAAAGCGCAATGCGCCGCTTACCTGGGTGGGCGCTTTAGGATCGATTCTGTTGGCAATGGCCAGCCCGCAGGCCGGGATGGCGGCAATGACCGTTACACTTGCCGGATCACGGCAGGGTATGATCAGTTTTACCCAGCAAAACGAGCAGGAGGCCGATCGTATTGGCATTCAGGTTTTACAGCGCGCCGGGTTCGATCCTCAGGCCATGCCCACTTTTCTGGATAAACTTCTCGATCAGGCGCGCTACTCAACGCGCCCGCCGGAGATCCTCCTGACCCACCCACTGCCGGAAAGCCGGCTTTCAGACGCTCGCAACCGGGCGAATCAAATGCCCGCCACTGTTGCGCGCTCCTCCGTCAACTTTTATATGGCAAAGGTGCGCATTCTTGGGATGTATGGCGATGGCAGTAATCAGCTCACGGATGAATTACTGGATGCGCTGGATAAAGGAGACGCACAGCAACAGCAGGCGGCCCGCTATGGCAGAGCGCTAAAAGCAATGGAAAGCAATGACTTTGTTGAGGCCCAGCGTTTTTTGCTGCCGCTATTGAGCGCCCAGCCGGATAACCCCTGGTTTCTGGATTTGGCAACCGATATCGATCTCGGCCGACATAGCGCAGCCGCCGCTGTCACCCGCCTGCAAAAAGCCCCAGGGCTGGCAAATAGCCCGGTGCTGCAGCTCAACCTGGCCAATGCTTATGTACAAAATAAGCAGCCGGCGCCTGCGGCCGCGCTACTTAATCGCTATACCTTCGCCCACCCTGACGATACTAACGGCTGGGATTTATTAGCCCAGGCGGAAAGCGCACTCAATCATCCCGACCGGGAATTAGCCGCACGGGCAGAGCTTATGGCCCTGCAGGGGCGGCTGGATCAGTCGATAAGTTTATTAAGCCGCGCCAGCGCGCAAACAAAAACCGGCAGTTTGCAACAGGCGCGCTACGACGCGCGCATCGATCAGCTACGCCTAATGCAACAGCGCTATCGCCAATATCAAAAAATGTAACAAGGAATCCCTATGCCCCCTTTAGTGACCATTTACCATAACCCCCGCTGCTCCAAAAGCCGTGAAACGCTCTCGCTGCTGGAATCTCGCGGCATTGAACCTCGGGTCATTTTGTATTTGGAAACGCCCCCCGATGCTGCAACGATCAAAACGTTGCTGACGCAGCTCGGTATGCGCAGCGCTCGCGAACTGATGCGCGTGAAAGAAGATATTTACAACGAGTTGAATCTAAAAAATACCTCTCTTGATGAAGAGGCATTAATAGTAGCAATGGTCACCCATCCGAAGCTTATTGAGCGCCCCATCGTCGTCACTGATGCTGGCGCACGCATCGGGCGGCCGCCGGAAAATGTGCTGGAGATAGTGGCTTAACCGGAAAAGATAATTTTCAACCTTAATCGACCGAGAGCCGAGTGGCGACTGAAATGAAAACCACCGTACCCGCTGCGAAAATCACGGCGGGTATCATCGCGCAGCAGGGTAAATCAGAGCGATGCGCTGCACTGGTCATTACATTTTGCCGGTGAACTGGCAGTAAAATATGAATTCGCGCGCTTGCAGGAAGCGCGTAAATCCACAATCCCTGCCTGCCGATAAATACGTGAAAAAACACATGTAATGAAGTTCCCGGTGCAGAGATGCTCACACTGCCGCCCTGTTCTAATAAACATAACGCCGCCCGGTAGAGTAAATGGCTGCGCGCGCTTCTCGGGAACGCGCAAACTACAGCGACAAAATATCTTTTACAAAAGGGATCGTCAGTTTACGCTGCGCGGTAATTGAGGCCCGATCGAGCTGATCGAGAGTGGTAAACAGCGTGCGCATCTCGCGATCCAGCCGCTTGAGTAAAAAACGCCCGACGTCTTCCGGCAGTTCAAAACCGCGCAGCCGGGCGCGCAATTGCAGCGCCTGTAGTTTGTCATCATCAGAAAGCGGCTGAAGGCGATAGATTTGGCCCCAGTCGAGGCGAGAGGCCAGGTCTGGCAGGCGCAGATTAAGCTGGCGCGGCGGTCTGTCGCCGGTAATCAGTAACCGCGTATTCCCCGATTCGAGAATGCGGTTATAGAGATTGAAAATCGCCATTTCCCACGGTTCATCCCCCGCGACACATTCAATATTATCGATACACACCAGCGCCAGGTGTTCCATGCCGTCCAGCACGTCAGGGACAAACCAAGTGCGCTTATCCAGCGGCACAAAACCCACCGCCTCGCCGCGACGGGATAGCTCCGCGCAGGCCGCGTGCAGAAGGTGGCTACGCCCCCCGCCTTCCCGAGACCAGAAGTAAAGATAACCGCTGTGCGCCTGATGCAAAACGCCGCGCAGCGCGGCTAACAAAGAGGCATTGTCGCCCGGCCAGAAACTCGCGAAAGTTTCATCATCGGGGAGATAGAGTGGCAAAGAGAGCTGTGCCGGCGTGTTCAGAGTGACCTCAGTTCGATCCTACAAAAATCGCCGCACAGTTTATCACAGAAAACGGCGGGCGGAGAACCGCGGGCAGGATCCCCGCCCGCGGCGTTATCAGGATGCCGCAGATTCATCGTCCACGTCGATAATTTTTTCTTCAGGGCGCACCAGGCTTATCAGCTTGAACAACAGGCTCAGCCCTACTCCCACAATCGTGGCCAGCGCCATCCCTTTCAACTCGGTAGCGCCAACGTGTATCCGTGCGCCGCTAACGCCGATAATTAAAATGACCGAGGTCAGAATCAAATTCTGCGCTTTGCTGTAATCCACTTTAGATTCGATTAACACACGGATCCCGGATGTTCCAATAACGCCATACAGCAGTAAAGAGACACCTCCCATCACCGGAACCGGGATGATCTGAATCGCCGCCGCCAGCTTCCCTACGCAGGAGAGCAAAATAGCAAACAGCGCCGCGCCGCCTATCACCCACGTGCTATAGACCCGAGTTATCGCGAGCACGCCAATATTTTCACCATAGGTGGTATTCGGCGTTGAACCGAAGAAGCCTGAGAGGAACGTTGAAAGCCCGTTTGCGAACATAGAGCGATGCAAACCGGGATCGCGCACTAAATCTTTTTTCACGATATTCGCCGTCACCACCAAATGCCCGACGTGCTCTGCAATAACCACCAGCGCCGCAGGTAACACCGTGAGTATGGCAAACCATTCAAAGCGCGGCGTATAGAAAGTCGGCAGCGCGAACCAGTGCGCCTCGCGTATTGGCGTAATATCGACTACACCCATCGCGAAAGAGAGCGCATAGCCCGTTAGAACCCCAATAAGGATAGGGATAATGGCCAGAAATCCGCGAAATAACACCGCGCCCAGTACCGTTACCGCGAGCGTGGTCAGGGAAATCGTCACCGCGGTGGTATCTGCCATTTGCCCCTGCGCGGGCAGTAGCCCGGCCATATTCGCCGCCACGCCTGCCAGTTCCAGCCCGATAACGGCGACGATAGCGCCCATCGCCGCAGGCGGGAACATAACGTCTATCCAGCCAGTGCCGGCTTTTTTTACAATCAGTGCCACCAGGCAGAACAGCGCTCCGCAAACAATAAATCCGCCCAGCGCCAGTTCATATCCCATCGGTAATAGCAGCAGCACGGGCGAGATAAATGCAAAGCTCGATCCGAGATAGGCGGGAATTTTTCCTTTACAGATAAATAAATAAAGTAGCGTCCCCAGCCCGTTAAATAGCAGCGCAGTGGCAGGATTGATATGAAACAGAATCGGCACCAGCACGGTGGAACCGAACATAGCGAAAAGATGCTGGAGGCTTAATGGGATGGTTTGTAAAAGCGGCGGACGTTCACTAACCCCAATAGCGCGGCGCGTCATAACTTTAATCCTCTGAGTGTGTAAACCAAGTCAGGCATATAGCCAAAAAAAAGCCGACTTATTAGTCGGCATATTTATTATTTGGTACCAAATATTTTATCACCGGCATCGCCGAGCCCTGGAATAATATAACCGTGGTTATCCAGCCCCCGATCGATAGACGCGGTATACAGCTCTACGTCCGGATGCGCTTTCTCCAGCGCCCGAATCCCTTCCGGGGCGGCGACCAGCACCAAAATTTTAATACTGGTGCAGCCGGCTTTTTTCAGCAGGTCAATAGTGGCAATCACTGAACCGCCCGTCGCCAGCATCGGGTCTACCACCAGCGCCATGCGTTCATTGATGTTGGATACCAGCTTTTGGAAATAAGGCACAGGCTCCAGCGTTTCTTCGTCGCGATACACACCGACTACGCTAATGCGCGCGCTGGGAACATTTTCCAGTACGCCTTCCATCATACCGAGACCGGCGCGCAAAATAGGCACCACGGTAATTTTCTTACCCTTAATCTGATCGATCTCAACCGGGCCGTTCCAGCCTTCAATCGTGACTTTTTCGGTCTCCAGATCCGCCGTGGCTTCATATGTCAGCAGGCTGCCTACTTCAGAGGCGAGTTCGCGAAAACGCTTGGTGCTGATGTCATTTGCGCGCATCAATCCCAGCTTGTGTTTAACCAGCGGGTGTTTCACTTCCACGATCTTCATACTCTTTCTCCCCAAAAGATGGCAGCCACAAAAAAAATCGCCGGATTATACCGCTTTTTCTCGGCTGCGCCATATGCAATGCCGTGACCGGGATCAAGTTTGCTTAGGATCACTATAGAGTATTTACCTCACCCCGCCGGGAAGCGAACAATAAAATCGGGTTCGCAAAACCCATGCCACAGAGAGTAATAACTAGCTCGCAAACGTTTGCGTTCACTGTTAAACTCGGGCGCACTGCCAACCGCATGGAGATTGCCGTGACCGACAAAACCGCTCTCAGCTACAAAGACGCCGGCGTGGATATCGACGCCGGCAATGCGCTGGTCGAAAGAATCAAAGGCGCCGTTAAAAAAACGCGCCGCCCGGAAGTGATGGGCGGCCTCGGCGGTTTCGGTGCCCTGTGCGCCCTGCCGCAGAAATACCGGGAGCCGGTGCTGGTGTCCGGCACCGACGGCGTCGGCACCAAACTGCGCCTGGCAATGGATTTACAGCGCCATGAAACCATCGGCATCGACCTGGTTGCCATGTGCGTTAACGATCTTATCGTCCAGGGCGCAGAGCCGCTGTTCTTTCTCGATTACTACGCCACCGGCAGGCTGGACGTCGACACCGCGGCCAGCGTCATTCACGGCATTGCCGAAGGCTGCCTTCAGGCTGGCTGCGCGCTGGTAGGCGGTGAAACGGCGGAAATGCCCGGTATGTACGGCGGAAGCGATTACGATATTGCGGGCTTTTGCGTCGGGGTGGTTGAAAAAGCCGATATTATCGATGGCAGCCGCGTGGCGCACGGCGATGTGTTACTCGCGCTCGGCGCCAGCGGCCCGCATTCCAACGGCTACTCGCTGATAAGGAAAATTATTGACGTCAGCGGCTGCTCGCCGCTGGACGAGCGCCTCGGCGACGCAACGCTTGCCGACAGCCTGCTGGCCCCAACTCGGATTTACGTTAAATCAATTTTAGCGCTGACCAATGCACTTAATGTCCACGCGATCGCGCATATCACCGGCGGCGGATTCTGGGAAAACATTCCCCGCGTACTTCCGGCGCACCTTGAGGCCGTCATTGATGAATCCTCGTGGCGGTGGCCTGAGGTATTCACCTGGCTGCAGCGGGCCGGCAATGTCAGCCGCCGCGAAATGTATCGCACCTTCAATTGCGGTGTGGGAATGATTATCGCCCTGCCCGCCGATGCTGCAGATGCCGCCCTGCACCTGTTAACCGAACTGGGTGAAAACGCGTGGCAAATCGGTAAAATACGCGCATCTGATTGCGGACCGCGCGTGGTAATTGAATAATGAAAAAAATCATTGTGCTGATTTCCGGTACCGGCAGCAATCTGCAGGCTATTATCGACGCCTGCGCGCAGGGGCGCATTCAGGCAACGGTGCAGGCCGTGTTCAGCACCAGGAGCCATGTTCAGGGACTTGAGCGCGCGCGTGATGCGAATATTCCCAGCTACGCTATCCGCCCATCCGATTACGCGGACCGGGCGGCGTTTGACGACGCGCTTATCCGGCACATTGACGAATATGCACCGGACCTTGTGGTGTTGGCAGGATATATGCGCATTCTTACTCCGCATTTCGTCGCGCATTACACCGGGCGGCTTATCAATATTCACCCTTCTCTGCTGCCAAAATATCCGGGCCTGCATACTCACCGCCGGGCGCTGGAAAATGGCGATAGCGAGCACGGCGCTTCTGTCCACTTCGTAACCGAAGAACTGGACGGCGGCCCGGTTATCCTGCAGGCAACCGTTCCCGTCTTTCCCGGCGACGACGAAGCCCTCGTTGCCGCACGCGTGCGGCATCAGGAGCACGCTATTTACCCGCTGGTGATTAGCTGGTTTGTCGATAACCGGCTGGTGATGCGCGACGGCACCGCCTGGCTGGATGGCCAGCGCCTGCCACCGCAGGGCTACGCCGCTGACGAATAGTGCCTGACCAGTTTATCTGGAAACTTTTCCAGATAAATCAAATCACACCGGCGTTGGACAACGCCGGGCTTTGCTCGCCATAATAGCGGTTAAGACGGATTTGCCACGTCCCGAGAAAACCAGATCGGAGTGTGAGTCGTAATGGGTCAGGAAAAACTGTATATCGAAAAAGAACTCAGTTGGTTAGCCTTTAATGAGCGCGTGCTTCAGGAAGCTGCGGACAAGTCAAATCCGCTCATCGAGCGCATGCGCTTCCTCGGCATCTATTCCAATAATCTGGATGAATTTTATAAAGTTCGCTTCGCCGAGTTGAAACAGCGTATTTTGATCAGCGAAGAACAGGGATCGGGCTCTCATTCACGCCATTTGCTTAACAAAATTCAGTCGCGCGTGTTGAAAGCCGATCAGGAGTTTGACGCGCTGTATAACGATCTGCTGCTGGAAATGGCGCGTAACCAAATCTTTTTGATTAACGAACGCCAGTTATCCGCGAACCAGCAGGAGTGGCTGCGCCACTATTTTAAACACTCCCTGCGCCCGCATATCACACCGATTTTGATTACTCGTGAAACGGATCTGGTCCAGTTTCTGAAAGACGATTATACCTATCTGGCGGTCGAGATTGTGCGCGGGCAGGAAACGCATTATGCGCTGCTGGAAATCCCATCAGACAAGGTGCCACGCTTTATTAATCTGCCACCGGAAACGCCACGCAGACGTAAGCCAATGATTATATTAGATAATATATTACGCTACTGTCTGGATGAAATCTTCAAAGGTTTTTTCGACTACGATGCGCTTAACGCCTATTCCATGAAGATGACGCGCGATGCTGAATATGATTTGGTGCATGAAATGGAATCGAGTCTGCTTGAGCTAATGTCTTCCAGCCTCAAGCAGCGCCTGACGGCGGAGCCGGTGCGCTTTGTTTATCAGCGGGATATGCCGGACGACATGGTGGAAGTGCTGCGTAAAAAACTGTCTATCTCTCGCTACGATTCAATTGTCCCCGGCGGGCGCTATCATAATTTCAAAGACTTCATTAAATTTCCCAATGTGGGCAAAGCGAACCTGGTCAATAAACCGCTGCCGCGCCTGCGCCACGTTTGGTTCGATAGTTTTCGCAACGGATTTGACGCCATTCGTGAACGGGACGTTCTGCTGTATTACCCTTATCATACTTTCGAGCACGTACTGGAACTGCTGCGCCAGGCCTCATTCGACCCCAGCGTACTGGCGATCAAAATCAATATTTATCGCGTAGCGAAAGATTCCCGAATTATCGACGCCATGATCCATGCGGCCCACAATGGCAAAAAGGTCACCGTAGTTGTGGAACTGCAGGCGCGCTTTGATGAAGAGGCGAATATTCACTGGGCCAAGCGCCTGACTGAGGCGGGCGTGCACGTTATTTTCTCGGCGCCGGGTTTAAAGATCCACGCCAAACTGTTTCTGATCTCGCGCCGCGAAGGGGATAATGTAGTGCGTTACGCGCACATCGGCACCGGAAACTTTAACGAGAAAACCGCCCGTACTTATACCGATTATTCGCTACTGACCGCCGATGCGCGCATTACCAACGAAGTGCGTCGGGTATTTAACTTTATCGAAAATCCGTATCGCCCGGTAAATTTTGACTATTTGATGGTTTCACCGCAAAACTCGCGCCGTCTGCTCTACGAGCTGGTTGATAAAGAGATAGCGAATGCCCAGCAGGGGCAGCCCTCGGGGATTACGCTAAAACTGAATAATCTGGTCGATAAGGGTTTAGTGGACAGGCTATATACCGCCTCAAGCTTTGGCGTGCCGGTCAACCTGCTGGTTCGCGGCATGTGTTCGCTTATTCCCCAACTTGAAGGCATCAGCGATAATATTCGCGTCATCAGTATTGTGGATCGCTACCTCGAACACGACAGGGTGTACGTTTTTGAAAACGGGGGCGACAAAAAAGTCTTTCTTTCCTCGGCCGACTGGATGACGCGTAATATCGATTACCGCATTGAGGTCGCCGTTGCCCTGCTCGATCCCCGGTTAAAACAGCGGGTGCTGGATATTCTGGCTATTTTATTCAGCGATACGGTTAAGGCGCGTATTGTCGATAAAGAACTGAGTAATCGCTATGTCCCGCGCGGGAATCGCCGCAAGGTGCGCGCGCAGCTGGCTATCTACGACTATATCAAATCTCTGGAACTCTCTGATTAAGCTATGCCACTCACTCAACGCAATACGCTCCCACAGGAATTCGCGGCCGTCGATCTTGGCTCCAACAGCTTTCATATGGTCATCGCCCGGGTGGTGGATGGCGCGCTGCAAATTATTGGGCGCCTGAAACAGCGCGTATACCTGGCCGATGGACTGGATGAAAATTACCGTTTGAGCGAAGATGCCATTGAGCGCGGTCTCACGTGTCTGGCGCTGTTTGCCGAACGATTGCAGGGGTTCAGCGCCGCCAACGTTACCATCGTAGGCACTCACAGCCTGCGCCTGGCCTCAAACGCCGGTGAGTTTTTGCGCCGGGCGGAAGAGGTTATCCCCTATCCTATCGAAATCATTTCCGGCAACGAAGAGGCGCGCCTGATTTTTATGGGCGTAGAACATACCCAGCCCGAACGGGGAAGCAAGCTGGTTATTGATATTGGCGGCGGCTCAACGGAACTGGTCATCGGCGAGAATTTCGAGCCCCAATTGGTGGAAAGCCGCCGCATGGGCTGCGTCAGTTTCGGCCAGCAGTTTTTTCCGGGCGGAGTGATAACGCCCATGAATTTTCGCCGGGCGCGCATGGCGGCTATCCAGCAACTGGAAAACCTCGCCTGGCAGTATCGTATTCAGGGCTGGAGCGTCGCCCTGGGCGCCTCTGGCACGATTAAAGCCGCACATGAAGTTCTGCTGGCGCTGGGCGAGCGTGACGGGCTTATCACGCCGGAGCGGCTGGAAAAAATTAGCGCCCGGGTGCTGAAATACAGGAATGTCGATGAGCTTGAGCTTCCTGGCCTTTCCGCCGAACGCCGGCTGGTTTTCGTTCCGGGGCTGGCTATCCTGTGCGGTGTATTCGATGCACTGGCCGTTAAAGAGTTACGTCTCTCTGACGGCGCGCTGCGCGAAGGCGTGCTTTATGAAATGGAGGGACGCTTTCGCCATCAGGATGTGCGCATCCGCACCGCTCAAAGTCTGGCTCAGCGCTACGATATTGACAGTGACCAGGCGCGTCGCGTGCTGGATACAACGCTGCGCATGTATGAACAGTGGGAGTCTGGCCACGCTAAGCACGTCAATCCTCAAATGACGGCGCTGCTCAAATGGGCTGCAATGCTGCATGAAGTCGGTTTAGGCATCAACCACAGCGGCATTCATCGGCACTCAGCCTATATCCTGCAGCACAGCGATCTACCGGGCTTTACGCAGGAGCAGCAGTTAATGATGGCCACGCTGGTGCGCTTTCATCGCAAAGCTATCAAACTTGATGATGTCCCGCGCTTTACGCTTTTTCGCAAAAAACAGTATTTGCCGATGATTAAGCTGCTGCGACTGGGCGTATTGTTAAATAATCAGCGCCAGGCGACCACGGCGCCAACCACCTTAACGCTGGAAACCGATGATAATCACTGGACGCTGCGTTTTCCCCGCGAGTGGTTCAGCCAAAATGCGCTGGTTTTGCTTGATTTAGAGCGTGAACAACAGTATTGGGATTCTGCGGGCTGGAAACTTACCGTAGAGGAAGAAGAGGCGACAACCTGAGCCTGAGTTTGATCGCAAAAGGCGCTGCCAGCGGAGGCGCCTCGCTCATGATGGTGAAACCTCAGGCGTAATATAATGGCTAAGTAGCAGTGAGTAATGTGTTACTCACCGGCCGGCAGCAGTGACTCCAGCGGCTGCGGCCGGCTGATAACCCAGCCCTGAACATAATCTACGCCGACTTTCAGCACCGCCGCGCGCGTCTCTTCTGTTTCGACAAAACCGGCAACCACCAGCATTTTTTTCATGCGCGCCAGCTGGCAAATCGACTCAACGATTTGGTAGTCCTGGCTACTGGTCAAAATATTACGAATAAAGCTACCGTCAATTTTCATGATATCGGCGTTCATTTCACGCAGCCGCGAATAGCTGGCGTAGCCGGTGCCGAAATCATCAATCGCGATAAGACATCCCATACTTTGCAGCGTCGATAGCGTGATATTCGCCTGCTTGATGTTAGTTAGCAGATTGCTTTCCGTGACCTCAAAAATTAATTGCCACGCCTGAACTTCGTAGCGCGCCAGCAAATGAGCAACATCGCTGGCGAACGGTGCCCGGCACACGGATGCTGGCGTTAGATTAATGGAAAACCGGCAACCCGGCAGTACATCCCGATGCCGCGCAATAAACTGAACGGCTTGTTCCAGCACCCATAAATCGATGCGGGAGGACATACCAAACTCGTGCGCCGCAGGCAAAAAGCGATCGGGCTCCAGCATTTCGCCGTGCTCATTGACCATGCGCAGCAGGATTTCATAGAACACGTCTCCCCGTACGCCTTCAACGCGCTGAGCCTGAAGCTCGAAGGCACCGATATCCAGTGCGCGCTGTAGGCTGTTCATCATAGCAACTTTATGGCGTATCGCGTTCTGCGCATGGCGGGAGCTATAAAGCTGTAGCCGTTCCGGCCTGCTGCTGCTGAGTGAAAACTCGGCCATAGTACTTAATTCGCCTAATAGCAGCGGATGATGGGCAACGGGATGGCGGATATAGCAATAGCTGATCCCAACCTGAGGCTGTATCGGCATACCGTCCCATAGATAGCGGAACTGCCGAATTCGCTGCTCGATCACTTCCACTTCATCCTGGCTTTTCTCACCGTTCAGCCGCAGCATGAGCTCCAGACTGGAGAGATAATAAAGTCTCTCATCAGGTAATAATACCTCCTGCAGCCAGTCTTCCATCTCCTGCATATAGCCAATGCGTAATAAAATCCCGTAGTTACGTCCCAGCAATTCAAGTTCCGGGAAGCGCAGCAGGCAAAGCGTCGACATCGTGATATGGTTAATATCCCGCGACAGAGCACGCAAATTCGGCATCTGTACAACCGGGTCGACAAACGCAATTCGCTGTACTTTTTCATAAATGGCTCGCTGGCGCGTCACCACCCCGCCCATCAGATAAATAGTGAATGAAAACACCACATAACAGGCAGAGGTAATGGCCATATGGATTTCGTAATCGCTACTGTCCGGCAAATAGCGGTAGTAGTAATGACTAAGCACCATCAAGCACAGCGTCCATACCGTCGTAATGAAGAGAAAACCAAAGCGCATTGTCCCCCAAATCATTACCGGCAAAATCAGCGTAAAGGTATAGTTGGTATTAAATATTGACCCCTCATCGCCGATTGGCATGATAAGCAGCCCAATAAGGGCAAGTAGTGTTGCCGCCCATAGGCCAATTTCCAGGGGTGACGCGTGGGGATGCATTTGCGCCCGCAGGCGTGAATAGAAGCTGCGCGCAAAATGCGGATGCCGCAGTGTACGCAAAATAAAATACCAGAAGGGAACGCCAATCAGATTACTGACCAGAAAGGTTTGATAGTTAATCAGCGTTGTTATCTGTAATGTGTCGTTGCCCGGCAGATTACGGCGCGCGTCATATACGCCAAAAGTGATCGCCACCTGGTACAGCAACGCAAATACTGAAGAATAAAAGAAAACCAGCCAAAACAGGCGCGATCCAGTGAGTTTCCCGTAACCGAAGCTTATTGAAAAGCGGCGTGGCACGAATAAACGGTAACCTCCCCAGCTTAATACCAGCGCAATAAGATAGTGGCCGGACGACATGAGGGCATCCGAGGCGCCGCGCAGTGGCAGATAGCGGAAAAACAGCGCAGCCACTACGCCTGGCAAAGCGGCCCAGCCAAACACCATCAGCGCCGCCATCATTAATGCAGGCGGCATGAAAAACAGCACGACGCGGACGCCGTCAAAGGCCGTATAAACGTTGCACAGCACCGCCAGCGGATGGAGCACCACTTGCAGGATTAGCGGTAAACACCACCACTGATTTTTATTTTTTTGATACCAGTCAGCCCATTGCATGAATTGTCCTTCACAATACCCTGGTTCCCAGTCGTATTTTTCAGACAGGCATCCAACCTGACCGCCGCGCGCTATTGGCGCAGTACTGTTTGAAAAATTGAAGGCCGATTGTAGATAGCCAGCAAAAGTAATTTTTGATTTATATCACTCAACGCTGAGTGACTGGATTATTTATCTGAGGATGCCGCAATTTATGTTCTCAATTCACCGGGAATTAATAGTAACGCATCATAAAAACAACATTTTTCACTTAAGAATCAATTAACGAAACTTTACAGTCAGTTTTATTGACCTGCGTGGCACACTGTGCCTAAATGAGCCTGTCGTCCATATTTCGGACTTACTAAAAAGGAACCCAGAGTGGCACACCCTCCCGGCATACGAAAACAGCAGCGGTTAAATAATCGCATGGTCCGTATGGTTTTTCTTATCAGCTTTCTCTTTTTCTTTGCCCGCTTTATCTACTCTTCCGTAGGCGCCTGGCATCATCAGCAGGAGAAAAATCGCTTACAGCAAAGTAGCCTGTCTATCATTCGAGAACAGCCAGCAACCCGTTAAGATAATAGCGTTTAGCGCAAAAATAGCCTGTATGAATAGGGCCACTCAGACGCACCTATCCTCTTGTATAGCACCGGCAATTACTTAATGAAATCTAATGATTTTATCTGTATAGCATAATTCTTAGGCTTGGCTGTAGCGGAAGTATTGCGGTGAGAGTGACCGATCTTTGCCCAAAATTACTCGCCCTGCCAGCAGGTTAGCTACGCCGCGAAAAGGATACTAAGAAAAGGCTGAATCCCCTATTTTAGTGAAGCCAGAGTATCCTGTGCACGCGGCGCGTAGAGATAACACATATTTATTTTTATGCTGCACGGACGCTTCCTCTAACCTACATGAGCGTACCGTTCATGGTGTCCCCTTTTTACCGTCGCCGCGAAGTGACGGGTAAAACATGTCGTCACGCAGAGTTTACATACCCGGCCACGCAACCCAGCTGCAATAATCCGGAATTTGTCTTTACTAAACGTATCCCCACATATCACCACGCGATTGTACGCCGTGTATTAAACGTTGAATGTTATCAAATCCTCTCATCTGTGCTGATGTAAGCTATAAAGAATCAGATTTGTCCATCAGGCGGAGTAAGAGTCACTTTTTAAACGAAAAGTCCGCCAGCAATGGAATTGTTAGTCCCCGGCCATCAAATGGCATCACATTCACTCACTAAATATGCAATTGATGCCCGCTGAACCGGTTGTTTTTCAGGCAAATATTTTGCCCTTACGGTCGCTTTCCAAAAACAAATATTGCATCTTTGCGCGATGCTCCCGCAGGCCATTCACAAAGAAAGTAAAAACAAGTAAACATTTATAGTGCATTTGCCAATTTTTCTTTACTTAAAGCTTACAGAAAAGCGTAAAACTGCCGATGTTGGTGATACCCTTGTTTAACATTCTTTTAGGTTATGAAAAATTTTAGTTTATCTAACGCAATCAAACTTATCCTTGTGCTGTTAACTTTAGTTATTGTGGCTGTAAGTGGGATCTCTCTTTACAATAGTTTTCGAGCTAAAGCCTCTTTTGGAAAGTTGGGAAATATCATTACGATAACCCGTAACCTTAATCATGTAATGGATAACATCTCAGCGGCACGGGGGGATATTAATTATCTGAATAATATCCAGAAACCCCACGATTATATTGATAAAAAAGTCGCCTTAATTACCCAGCACCTGAATACCTCTGATGCAGCAATGGAAAAGGTAGTTAACTCCTCAAGCGCTTCTGGAGAAGGCAAGGCATTAAAACAAAAAATTGATGAGGCCTATAAAGCGCTGGCGTCCAACTATCGTAATAATGTCGATATGCTGAAAACTCAATACATCCTGAAAGATTATTCAAATAAAGTTCAGGAAGTTAATTTCAGTGAAGCGATTACTAACTACATGCTCTATCTTAAAAAGCGCTCAATTCAGGAGGAACAGCTGGCGGAAAATGACAATGAAAGATCTATTTTTTCCTCTTTTATTGCCGTGTTTATAGCAATCATCATCTGTTTCCTGGTCCATTTCTGGTTGCGTAAAAATCTATTCCAGCGCCTGCTAATGACCTCCTCACTACTTGAAAAAATTGGGCGCGGCGAGCTTCACCACAAATTTGACGTTGGGCCGCGCAACGAAATTGGCCGCATGCTTGAATCCCTTGGCACTATGCAGAGCTCGCTGTCCGGCATTGTCACACAGGTTCAGGAAGGCGCTTCCAGCATTGGACAAAGCACAGTAGAGATGGAAGCCGGTAATAACGATCTCTCCTCGCGAACTGAAGAGCAGGCCTCCGCCCTGCAGCAAACCGCCGCCAGCACAGAAGAGTTACGTACCACCGTTCGGCAAAACGCCGATAATGCCCGCCACGCAAGCCAGCTGAGCGTCGATGCTAACGCTATTGCCCATCGGGGTGGCGAAGTCATGGATCGGGTAATCAATACGATGCGTAATATCACCAGTAGCTCGTGCAAAATCGCCAATATTAACGCCGTTATCGACAGTATCGCCAATCAGACCAATATTCTGGCACTGAATGCCGCAGTAGAGGCAGCCAGAGCCGGTGAGCAAGGGCGCGGTTTTGCGGTGGTTGCCAGCGAAGTTCGCACCCTTGCAAAACGCAGCTCCGACGCGGCGAAAGAAATAAGCACACTGATTGCGGAATCGGAAGAAAATATTAAAACTGGCTCAGGCTTGGTGGAAAATGCCGGTGATACCATTCGTGAAATCGTTACCGCCGTAACGCGCGTCAGCAATATTATGAGCGAAATCACTTTAGCGACCGAAGAGCAAAGCATGGGCATCGATCAAATAGCCCTCGCCATCAATGAAATGGATAATGTGACCCAACAGAACGCTGCGCTGGTTGAGCAGTCTGCGGCGGTGGCCAGCAGCATGGCTGGGAAAGCTCGTCAATTGCAGCAAAGCGTTGCAATGCTGAAAATAACGGAAAGTGGGAATGAACTGCCGGGTAGCGTAATAATGCCTCCCCCGGAAAAGCACTAAGCGGAAAGCCACTCGCAGCCGAGAGGGTTCACCAAAGAGAAACACGGCATGATAAGCAAAACGGCGTCTGAAGATTTTTCCAGCAGGGAGGGGAGCCGTGAATTCCCTATAAGTGAGAGTGTGATTTTAGCCGAACATGAGATTTGCATTTTAATTAATCAGGATAAATGAATATTTCGATAGTCTTCTTAAAAAGGCGGCCGTAGAAACCTCCTTTTCTTTACGTAGATCTAAATCGCCAGACATAAAAAAGCCCGCGCTAAGCGGGCTTTTTTGCTCATTCGTGTTTACGCGCACAGGCCAGCGCCTGACGCCAAATCATTCCATGGCCACGGTCATTAGCATAGCGATATACGCTACTGATTATCTCCCTGCCCTGAATCGCCGTCGCCGCCCGCCGCGCTCGACGAGACGATCGCAAAGGTCGCGCACCACGCTGGTGGTTATCTCGGACATGTTACCAACGGTGCAAAACTGATCCACCCCAGCGGTTGAAAACTGATCCAG
>CALYPF010000053.1 GCA_945271245.1 uncultured Enterobacteriaceae bacterium
GACCGTTGGTGGTGACGGTAAGTGGATCACTTTTTACCCGTTGTTGACACCAGGCACCAGAGATAAGTATTTACGATGGAATAAACCGGGATATTAGTAAAAGAATTTACGGCTCAATAGCGCCGGTGCCCGCTCGGTATTGCCTTTTTCATGCGCTCTGGCCCGTAGCCTACCCGCATAGCTCTTTTCCCCAGCCAAAAGACAACACATATCATTCGGCCTGGGCGATTAAAAACGGCTATGAACGTCCTTAGAGGCGTGTCAAAACGCTTAAGGTGGAGTCGCTGTCGGCCCCGGGCGCTTTACATCCCAGGATAAGAAGGCAGCACCCAAAGTAAAAAGCCGCTTTCATAGAAGGCGGCTTTGCCCCCCTAAAAGGGGGCTTACTGCCCTTCCACACCGGGCTGGATTTGCCTTTCTTGTTCCCCTGCCGGATGGCCGGCGGCTGCGACCTCATGAAGCGGTGCGTGAATATGAAAAGACACTGCTGGACGAGTTGAATTTGCTGCGTGAGGCTGAAAATGCAATTTTCGCGACCTTGTCCTAGTACCGCACTTTCCGTCGGTATTTCTTCGTTTGCCCCCGCCGGGTCCACAAAATATCCTCTTTGCCAGATGGGATTCCCCCCTGGTTTGTGCTTCCTGAGATAAGAATACTTCGCAAACGGCCTAATGGCCGCTCGCCCTTTCACTAATCCCATTAGCTCCGGGACACGCAAACCCGCCGGCGTTCTCACTACCAGAGGAACATGAGCAATCCGTACATTTAACGCCACGGCCGTGCATTTCTTCATGCTGCAGTAAAGGTAAATACCACGGTAAAGCGCTTTACCGGGATTGCCGTTGAGGATTTTGTATCCGTGCTTCGGGGTCGATACGGGATGATACTGACAGCGACAGAATACGTGGCAGGCGGATTGCCGTCTGCTCATGCTATTGACTCCCTGATTTGCGGGTAACAAATCGGGGCAGTATTTAGCATGCGCATGCCACGGGCAAAGCCCCACATAAACGATCGCCGCCTCCCCGGGAGGGGGTTTAATATTGACAATATAAATGCCGGGAGATTGGCCACCCGGCATATGAACCTCATGAATAATGCGAATTTCAGGCAGTGAGTACACCTGAATGCTTTGTGCGGCGGTTAGCGAACTTCCCGAACGTCAAGTCGAAGCTCCCTGGGGACTTCAAAAACAATATTTTCTTCCCGCCCGGTAAGTTCCCGCACCGATACACCGCCAAGCGACTTCAGCCTGGTCAGTACATTTTGCACCAGAACATCAGGCGCGGAAGCGCCTGCGGTTACTCCAACGCAGTGTGCGCCTTTGAGCCATTCGGCCTGTATATCCGTCGCATCGTCAATCAGCCAGGCGGTTTTCCCCATCCGGCGCGCCAGCTCAGCCAGGCGGTTAGAATTTGACGAATTTTTAGAACCGACCACCAGCACAATATCCGCTTCTTCAGCCAGTGCGCGTACCGCTTCCTGGCGATTCGTAGTGGCATAACAAATATCGTCTTTGCGCGGTCCTATAATTTTCGGGAAACGCTGGCGCAAAGCATCAATAATCTCAGAGGTATCATCTACCGACAGGGTGGTTTGGGTCATAAACGACAGGTTGCTTTCGTTTTTCACCCTCAGCGTCCACACATCCTCTGGTGATTCAACCAAATACATGCCCCCTTCCGGGTTGCTGTATTGCCCCATCGTGCCTTCCACTTCCGGATGCCCCGCATGGCCGATTAATATCGACTCCTCGCCGCGGCGGCTGGCGCGCGCGACCTCCATATGCACTTTGGTCACCAGCGGGCAAGTGGCATCGAAAATTGTCAGGTCGCGATCTTTCGCCTCATTGCGTACAGCCTGAGACACACCGTGCGCCGAAAAAATCAGGATTGCGCCGTCCGGCACTTCCGCAATTTCTTCAATGAAGATAGCGCCCCGCTCGCGCAGGCTATCGACCACATAGCGGTTATGCACAACCTCATGCCGCACATAAATAGGCGCGCCGTATATAGCCAGCGCGTTTTCAACAATGCTGATAGCCCGATCGACCCCGGCGCAAAATCCCCGGGGGTTAGCCAGCAGAATCTGCATTTACTGCCTCCAGCGCCGGACTAATATCCAGCACTTCAATATCAAAATGGATAGTCTGCCCGGCCAGCGGATGATTGAAGTCCACGGTAATGGAGTCTCCCCTCACTTCGCGAATAATACCGGGCATTTCGCTGCCATCCATTGCAGTAAAGAGCATAATGGCGCCGGGTTCAGGTTCACCGGCCTGAACAAAATCGCGGCGCGAGAAATACTGAATAAGATCCGGGCTAACGGTGCCATAGGCATCTTCCGGCTGGAGCGTGAACGCCACGCGCGCGCCGGTTTTTAGCCCCAGTAGATGCTGCTCCAGCCCTTCAGATAAGCTGCCATCGCCGAGACGAAACAGCGCAGGTTTAGCGGACACACGCGTCGATTCGGCCACAGAGCCATCGTCAAGCTTTAGCGTAAAGTGCACCAACACCCCGCTATTACTCTGTACAGAAGCCGTCATTCGTTCCCCTTTTGCTTCGCGGTTTTCGCCGAAGGAGAGAAAAAGCTCTCCAGCACGATAAGCACGGCGCCAATACAGATACCTGCATCAGCAATATTAAAGGTCGCGAAGTGCCAGTCTCCGATATAAAAATCAATCATATCGACGACAAAGCCGTGAACCATACGGTCAAACAGATTGCCGAGCGCGCCGCCGATAATCAGCGCATAAGCGCTATTCACCACGTACTGCTGCGCCCGGTTACGGTACAATAAAATCAGCAATATGACGGCGATGCCGACGGCAATACCGGCGAAGAACCAGCGCTGCCAGCCGCCTTTATCCGCCAGGAAGCTAAACGCCGCCCCGGGGTTATGCGCATAGTGCAGGTTAATAAATGGAATCAACGGGCGCGTTTCAAACAGTTGAAAATTGCTCATAACCCACTGTTTGACGCCCAGATCAACAATCAGGACAAGGAGCGCCAGCCACAGCCAGCGCAATCCGGTCGATAATATCGGTTTACTCATCAGGCAAACTTACGCGTTTCGCCGTTACCGGCGACGTTACTGACACAGCGACCGCAGAGATCTGCGTGTTCCGCCACCTTGCCCACATCGCGAGTATAGTGCCAGCAGCGTGGGCACTTCTCTCCGTCAGCTTTGTGCAGTGCGACTTTCAGCCCCTTGAGCAGCTCACTCTGTTGGGCATCCGCGCTGGCAGCCGCATAATCAGCGACCTGCGCCTGTGAGGTCAACAGGACAAATCGCAGTTCTTCGCCAAGCGCCGTGAGTTTCGCCGCCAGACTCGGTTCTGCATAAAGCGTTACCGCCACCTCCAGCGAGCCGCCAACCGTTTTATCCGCCCGCGCCTGTTCGATGACTTTATTGACTTCACTGCGCACTTTCAGCAGCTCACTCCAGTAAGCATCATTCATGGTTTCGTTATCGGCAAGCCCAAACAGGCCATCGTACCATTCACCGGTAAATACGTATTTCTCGCGCGAGCCTGGCAGATAGCCCCAAACTTCATCTGCCGTAAACGACAGGATGGGCGCCATCCAGCGCACCAGCGCCTCAGCGATGTGATAAAGCGCGGTCTGGCAGCTACGGCGCGCAACGCTATCGGCTTTGGCCGTGTACTGCCTGTCTTTAATGATATCCAGGTAGAACGATCCCATTTCAACCGAGCAGAAACGCATGAGCCGCTGCACAACCTCATGGAAATCATAAGATTCATAGGCTTTCAGGATGTCTTCCTGTGCGGCTTTAGCGCAGCCTACGGCCCAGCGATCCAGCACTACCATGTCTTCCGGCGCGACGCAGTCTGTTTCCGGGTTAAAACCGTTCAGGTTCGCCAGTAAAAAACGCGCCGTGTTGCGGATGCGACGATAGCTGTCAGCCGCGCGCTTCAGGATTTCATCGGATACCGCCATTTCGCCGGTATAATCGGTAGATGCCACCCACAGACGCAGGATATCCGCGCCCAGCTTGTTCATCACGTCCTGCGGACTCACGGTATTGCCGATAGATTTGGACATTTTGCGTCCCTGGCCGTCTACCGTAAAGCCGTGCGTTAATACCTGGCGGTAAGGCGCTTTGTTTTTTATCGCCGTTGAAATCATCAGTGAGGACATAAACCAGCCGCGATGCTGATCGGAGCCTTCGAGATAGAGATCCGCCCCGTGCCCGCCAAATTCCGGGCGCACGTCCACCACTGACGCGTTTGTCGAGCCGGAGTCAAACCAAACGTCCAGCGTATCCGGCACTTTTTCGTAGTCGGCCACCTCTTCACCCATAATGTCGCTGAGAGACAGATCCCACCATGCCTGAATGCCGTCCTGCTCTACGCGTTTTGCCACCGCTTCCATCAGTTCCTGGGTACGCGGGTGCAACTCGCCGGTTTCTTTGTGTACGCACAGCGACATTGGGACCCCCCAAGTACGCTGGCGAGAGATACACCAGTCGGGGCGATTAGCAACCATTGACTCAATGCGCGCCTGGCCCCAGTCGGGGATCCACTGAACGCCTTTAATTTCTTGTAAAGATTGTGCACGTAGTCCTTTCTGATCCATGCTGATGAACCACTGCGGCGTCGCGCGAAAAATAATCGGCGTTTTATGGCGCCAGCAGCACGGGTAGCTATGCTGCAACTTCTCTACGTGTAATAGCGCGCCTGTTTCTCGCAGCATATCAATAACGATGTCGTTAGCTTTAAACACGTTAACGCCATCGAGTCGGGGAAACGTTCCGGGTAAATAAGCGCCGTCCGGACCAACCGGATTCGCGATTTCCAGCCCGTACTTCCTGCCAATTACATAGTCATCCGGGCCGTGGCCTGGTGCGGTATGTACTGCACCAGTACCCGCATCCAACGTCACGTGCTCACCGAGAATGGCGGGAACATCAAACGACATAAATGGATGCGCAAAACGCATCAGCTCAAGGTTCGCGCCTGTCTGCGTGCCCAGCAGCGTAAACGCGGTAATTCCCGCGCGCTGCATTACACTCTCGACCAAGTCTTTTGCGAGAATAAACGCCTGCCCATCAACCTGGACCAGCGCATATTCGAACTCTGGATGCAGTGAGATAGCCCGGTTTGCCGGCAGCGTCCACGGTGTGGTAGTCCAGATAACCAACGATATCGGCCCCTGAACGTCTTTTACACCGAATTTGGCCTTAATCGCATCCTGGTCGACCGCTTTAAAGGCAACGTCGATGGAAGGTGAAATTTTATCGTAGTACTCCACTTCGGCTTCAGCCAGCGCAGAGCGGCAATCTACACACCAGTGCACCGGCTTGGCGCCTTTATGGAGATGCCCATTGCCAATGATTTTACTCAGCGCACGAATGATATTCGCTTCGGTAGTAAAATCCATCGTCAGATAAGGCTTATCCCATTCGCCCAGAACGCCGAGACGAATAAAGTCTTTACGCTGGCCCTCAATCTGCTCCGCCGCGTATTCACGGCAGGCTTTACGAAATTCTGCGGGTGAGACCTTCTCGCCAGGCTTGCCGATAAGCTGTTCGACTTTAAGCTCGATAGGCAAACCGTGGCAATCCCAGCCAGGAATATACGGTGAGTCGAAACCGGAGAGTCCTTTCGACTTAACAATAATGTCTTTTAGAATCTTATTAACCGAGTGACCGATATGAATGCTGCCGTTCGCATAGGGAGGGCCATCGTGCAAGATAAAGGTTTTTTTGCCCTTCTTCGCTTCACGAATAGCGCTGTATAGCGCGTCATCATTCCAGCGAGCCAGCATTCCCGGTTCGCGCTTTGCAAGATCGCCGCGCATTGGGAACCCTGTTTCTGGCAAATTCAGGGTGGATTTATAATCACTCATCAGATTCTCGGTTCCGTATTTCGGTTTGGTTAAAGCCCGGTCAAATTATAGAAGCCGGCGGCGCCTGCTGCAGCCGTCGGAATCAGGCGGTCAATGTTGGCCCGAAAAAATCCCGGGCGGTCGCGACATCTTGCGCGATTTGCGTTTTAAGCGCGTCCAGCGAGGAAAAACTCTGCTCGCTGCGTATCTTTTTTCGCATAACGACGTCAATATGACGCCCATATAAATCCATCGTCACATCCAGTAAATGGACTTCCAACTGTTGCCGCAGACCAGAAACGGTTGGGCGCGTGCCGATATTAGCGACGCCCGGCAATGGTTCTGGCCCCAGCCCGCGCACTTCAACGGCATAGACACCGTTTACGGGCGATACCTGGCGACGCAGCGGGAGGTTCGCGGTTGGAAAACCGATGGTGCGGCCCAGCGCATCGCCGTGTACGACCCGCCCCTGGATAGCAAAAGGGTGCCCTAATAGCGTTTCTGCCAACCCCAGATCGTCCTGCGCCAGCGCCTGGCGTACCATAGTGCTGCTAATTCGCACCCCACTTTCACAAAATGTTCGCGCGCTGGTCACCGTGAAACCGTACTGCCCGCTGGCTTTCTGTAATAACAGGAAATCGCCTTCGCGACCAGCGCCGAAACGGAAATCATCACCCACGGCTAAAAACCGGACGCCAAGGCGCTCTACCAGCAGTTCAAATACAAATTCTTGCGCAGATAAAGCGGCAAAGCGCCGGTCAAAGCGTACACACAAAACATAATCCACGCCGCATTCTGCCAGGTAGTGCAGTTTTTCACGCAAACGCGTTAAACGCGCCGGCGCATTCTCGCCGGCAAAAAGTTCAAGCGGCTGCGGCTCAAAAATCATTACTATCACCGGTAGATTCAGGCAGCGTCCCTCTTCCACCAAACCTTTCAATAGCGCCTGATGGCCGCGATGTACGCCGTCGAAATTACCGATAGTCAACACGCAGCCGTGATGGCTGGCGTTAAGATTGTGTATGCCGCGTATCAGCTTCATGACTGGCTCTGAACAGTGGAGATCTGCGGATTATACCTTGTACAGCCGGTAAAATTAACCCGCGATTATGCCCGTTTATCACAAAGCAGGCAGCATAATTGCCAAGAGATGCACAGCATTTCGCCTGTGGGAACATAAGGATGTAATTTTGTCGCTGAAAGACTGTATTCACACGCCACAAACTGATAGAATCCTGCGCCATCAATACGTAACCGGTGCCGCAAATATTAACGGCGCTTATTTGCACAAATCCATTGACAAGAAAAGGCTAAACGGGCATATTCCTCGGCCTTTGAATTGTCCACATATGATTATTTGGGAGTTGGACCTTGGCTAATATCAAATCAGCTAAGAAACGCGCCGTACAGTCTGAGAAGCGCCGCAAGCATAACGCTAGCCGTCGCTCCATGATGCGTACCTATATCAAAAAGGTATACGCGGCAGTTGCAGCGGGCGATAAAGACGCTGCACAGAAAGCATTTAATGAGATGCAACCAATTGTGGACCGCCAGGCCAGCAAAGGTCTGATCCACAAAAACAAAGCTGCACGCCATAAGGCTAACCTGGCCGCGCAGATCGGTAAAATGGCTTAACGGTTACCGATTGCAGCTTGAAAAAAAAACCGGCCTCAGGCCGGTTTTTTTATTGTTATTTAGCGAGATCGGGTTGTAACTTTGAACCTATTCGTTGGCAGATATAGTCAGTAAACGCGATTAAACAGCCCGTGAAGCATATAAGCCCCCTCTATCCCGCATTATCAGAACACAGTTATTCTTCTGCACATTCGTGCACCTCATTTCTAATACCTCTCGCGCTAAAGTATCGACAATGACATACTGCATCAGGATTAAACGCGGTCAAATAAATCTACGCCATTAAAATTTATAAGAGCCACGACCACAGGCAGCAAGCCTGCTGATAACCCGCTCCCCGATATATCAATGCTTTTCAGATGGAGTAACAAAATGCTATCTGCAAAAAGAGTGAATCTCAGATTGGCTCCTAATGCATGAGCAGAAAACCATAGCCAGCCTTGCCAGAAAAAATGGCCGGCGATGCTCGTAAACATTTATTATCCTGCCCCTGGGCGCGGTGTTCAGCTCCCATTAAAAAGCCCCTGCGCGCATAAACTGTACGCCGGGGCTTTTTCAATCGTTGATAACCTACAGGCTTAGCGCGTTAGATCGTCAAAGAATTTCTTCACGCCATCAAAGAAACTTTTTGAGCGCGGGCTGTTTTTCTCGCCGGTCGGCCCGCCAAAACTCTCCTGCAAATCGCGCAGCAGCTGTTTTTGCTTATCGTTCAGGCCTACCGGTGTTTCCACAACTACGCGACAAAGCAAATCACCCTGCGCACCGCCGCGAACCGATTTCACCCCTTTTCCACGCATGCGGAACAGTTTTCCGGTTTGCGTTTCACTGGGCACTTTAAGTTTTACGCGCCCGTCCAGCGTCGGAACTTCAATTTCCCCCCCGAGTGCTGCCATGGCAAAATTAATTGGCACCTCGCAGTACAGGTTGTTCCCTTCTCGCTCAAAAATAGGGTGCTGTTTAACCTGAACCTGAACATACAGATCGCCCGCCGGCGCCCCGTGTTCACCGGCTTCACCTTCACCAGAAAGACGGATACGGTCGCCGGTGTCAACGCCTGCCGGAATTTTCACGGACAGGGTTTTCGATTTTTCTACGCGACCGTGCCCATGGCATTTAGTACATGGGTCTTTGATAAGCGTACCGCGCCCCTGACAGTGTGGGCAGGTTTGCTGCACGGCAAAAAAGCCCTGACGCATCTGTACCTGACCTGAGCCGTGACAGGTAGGACAAGTTTGCGGTTGCGTTCCCGCTTTTGCGCCGCTGCCGTGACACACATCGCACTCTTCAAGCGTAGGGATTCGGATCTCTTTTGATACACCGCGCACCGCTTCTTCAAGCGTCAGCTCCATGTTATAGCGCAAATCCGCGCCGCGAGCTGCGCGCTGCCGCCCGCGCCCACCGCCAAAAATGTCGCCAAACACATCACCGAAAATGTCGCTGAAATCCGCGCCGCCGTTGAATCCGCCGCCAAAACCACCGCCGCCCATGCCACCTTGTTCAAAGGCAGCGTGGCCATACTGATCGTAAGCCGCACGTTTTTGCGCGTCGGTCAGAATTTCATAGGCTTCTTTGACTTCTTTAAATTTTGTCTCAGCTTCTTTATCACCGGGATTACGATCCGGGTGATATTTCATCGCCAGCTTTTTATAGGCGCGTTTAATTTCGCGCTCGTCCGCCGTTTTCGAAATACCCAGGACTTCGTAAAAATCTCTTTTTGCCATTCGCTTATTCTGCCTTTGAGGCTGTTTTCCAGGATTCTCCCACAGCTAACGCCGCGGTATCACAGCTTTCGGGCGGCGCCTTATGCTCACCGTAATAGAAGCCACCTGGAAAAACAGGCTCTGATATAGATACACGGGCGTTGAGTTACCCCGACGCCCGTGCTGGTTAGCGCGAATAGCTGTAGCTGCACCGCTACAGCTATTACATTCACCCCATCGGGCGATTATTTTTTATCTTTAACTTCTTCAAACTCTGCGTCGACAACATCATCGTCTTTCGCGCTGTCTGCAGAAGCATCGGCACCGCCGGCCTGCTGCTGAGCATGCTGCTGTTGAGCGATTTCCATCAATTTTGCGGAAACCTGAACCAGCGCCTGCATTTTAGCGTCGATATCCGCTTTATCTTCACCTTTTAGCGCGGTTTCCAGATCGCTCAGCGCAGACTCAATTGCGGTTTTATCATCGGCAGCAAGCTGATCGCCAGCCTCTTCAACCTGCTTGCGAGTGCTGTGAACCAGATGATCGGCCTGGTTACGCGTTTGCACCAGCTCTTCGAACTTGCGGTCAGACTCAGCGTTCGCTTCAGCGTCGTTCACCATCTTCTGAATTTCTTCTTCATTCAGGCCAGAAGAAGCTTTAATAGTGATTTTCTGTTCTTTACCGCTGTTTTTATCCTTCGCCGATACGTGCAAAATACCATCAGCATCGATATCAAAAGTCACTTCGATTTGTGGCATACCGCGCGGAGCCGGGTTAATACCATCGAGATTAAACTGCCCCAGCGATTTGTTATCCGACGCGCGCTTACGCTCACCCTGCAGCACATGGATGGTCACAGCAGACTGGTTATCTTCCGCCGTTGAGAACACCTGGCTATGCTTGGTCGGGATCGTGGTGTTCTTGTTAATCAGCGCCGTCATAACGCCGCCCATGGTTTCGATACCTAATGACAGCGGAGTAACATCCAGTAGCAGCACGTCTTTTACTTCGCCGGTTAACACGCCGCCCTGAACAGCTGCACCTACCGCAACGGCTTCATCCGGGTTCACGTCTTTACGCGGCTCTTTACCAAAGAACTCAGCGACTTTCTTTTGTACCATCGGCATACGCGTCTGGCCGCCGACCAGAATAACATCGTTGATATCAGAAACGGACAGACCCGCATCCTGTAATGCGACTTTCAGCGGTTCGATAGAGCGATTCACTAAATCTTCTACCAGGCTTTCCAGTTTCGCACGCGTCACTTTGATGTTCATGTGCTTAGGACCGGTTGCGTCTGCGGTGATGTACGGCAGGTTAACGTCGGTCTGCTGCGCAGAAGAAAGTTCGATTTTCGCTTTTTCCGCTGCTTCTTTCAGGCGCTGCATTGCCAGCGGATCGTTACGCAGATCGATGCCCTGATCTTTTTTGAACTCATCCACCAGGTAGTTGATCAGACGGGTATCGAAGTCCTCACCGCCCAGATGCGTATCGCCGTTGGTCGCCAATACTTCAAAAGTTTTTTCGCCATCTACTTCATCGATTTCGATGATTGAGATATCGAACGTACCGCCACCAAGGTCATAAACTGCGATAGTCCGGTTGCCAGTTTCTTTATCCAGACCGTAAGCCAGCGCAGCCGCCGTCGGTTCGTTGATAATACGCTTCACTTCCAGGCCCGCGATGCGACCGGCATCTTTCGTTGCCTGGCGCTGCGCATCATTAAAGTAAGCCGGTACGGTAATAACCGCTTCGGTAACCGGCTCACCCAGATAATCTTCCGCTGTTTTCTTCATTTTTTTCAGTACTTCAGCAGAGATCTGCGGCGGTGCCATTTTCTGGCCTTTCACATCCAGCCAGGCATCACCGTTATCAGCGGCAATGATTTTATAAGGCATAATAGACACGTCGCGCTGCACTTCTTCATCCTGAAAGCGACGGCCAATCAGGCGTTTAATAGCAAACAGGGTATTCTGCGGGTTAGTTACAGCCTGACGTTTAGCCGGCTGACCTACCAGGGTTTCACCATCCTGCGTATAGGCAATGATCGAAGGCGTAGTACGATCGCCCTCTGCGTTTTCAAGAACGCGCGCCTGAGTGCCATCCATAATTGCAATACAAGAGTTGGTTGTACCCAGGTCGATACCAATTATTTTACCCATCTAAACGTCTCCACTAAAAATTCGGTCATATGTGGTTGTGAACCTGTAATAAGGGCAAATCATCGCTTTTCAACTGCCCACGTTCTTTTTTTCAGGTTAACAACGGCGGTTGACTACAAGATGGGGTCACCCGACCCACCATCAAGGGGGAAAATAAAAAAAATTTTAAATTTTCCCCTGCATAGATCATAGACGCCACTCAGAACGCTGACTATGATGCCGCGCCCCGCACGGGTAATTCTCGTCGGCGGGAAAAATTTCACTATTCAATTCACGATGAGAACTGAAGAATTATGGGCAACACGACGTTGGCTAATCCGGCTCCGCTGGGCTTAATGGGTTTTGGTATGACCACCATTCTGCTCAATTTGCATAATATCGGTCTTTTTCCAATGGACGGCATTATTCTGGCGATGGGTATTTTTTATGGTGGTCTGGCACAAATTTTTGCCGGCTTACTGGAATATAAAAAAGGCAATACCTTCGGGCTGACGGCCTTCACCTCTTATGGCGCGTTTTGGCTCACGCTGGTGGCTATTTTGCTGATGCCAAAGGTGGGTCTGGCGGATGCGGCTAACGGGCACTTTTTGGGTGTTTATCTTGGGCTGTGGGGCGTTTTCACACTATTTATGTTCTTCGGCACCTTAACCAGCGCCCGGGCACTGCAATTCGTATTTTTGAGCCTGACAATACTGTTCGCTTTACTGGCAGTAGGCCATTTAACCGACAGTGAAAATATCGTCCACATTGCGGGATGGGTCGGCATTGTTTGCGGTGCCAGCGCGGTGTATCTGGCGATGGGTGAAGTGCTTAACGCACAGTTTGGCCGTACGGTTCTTCCTATCGGCGACAAACAGTAATTCACCGTTGTTTTTCAAAATAACGTCATGGCGAGTATCCATGATACCCGCCATTTTTATCGCTATTACCCTAAGCGGTTTGACATATTTTCCTGTGACTGCGGCTTTACCCAGCGTGGGCCAGCGTAATATGCCTTCGCCGTCTCACAGATAATCGCGCGCGTTATTCCTATTTAACCGGCCATATTTTGCGTTAACAACCTTATCAAACGATTGTGATTGATGCGCTTAGCGCTGGCACCGAATGCCCGGTTCCCATTAAACACTGCGATAGCGGGTGCCTTTCACACAGCACCAGCGTCCCGGCGCGCGCTTTTTGGGCGAAACGCAGCAATGACGTCAGCATTAGTTTCAATATATGGGCCTTCCAAAAGCTGAATACAGTAGGGAACGCTGGCAAAAATGCCGGCGACCGCAACGCTGCCATCCGCATTTTTTACCCCCTCCAGAGTTTCCTGAATCGCTTTCGGCTGGCCCGGCAGGTTAAGAATTAGCGCCTGCTTGCGTATCACACCCACCTGGCGCGAAAGAATCGCCGTTGGCACGAAATGCAGGCTTACCTGCCGCATTTGTTCGCCGAAGCCGGGCATTTCTCGTTCAGCAACCGCAAGCGTCGCATCCGGCGTGACGTCTCGGCGCGCCGGCCCGGTTCCCCCGGTCGTCAAGACTAAATGGCATCCCATTTCATCAACCAGTTCGCACAGGGTTTGCTCGATAATCGCGCGCTCATCCGGAATTAAGCGCGTTTGCACTTCAAAAGGCGTGGACAATGCCCGCGCCAGCCAATTCTCAAGCGCGGGTAATCCCTGGTCCTGGTAAACGCCACCGGACGCGCGGTCAGAAACGGAAACCAGACCAATTCGTAGCGTGTGCATCATTAATTTACTCAGTTAGTCAACATAGCGGGAATCATACAGACAGAAGGAGAGAGCAAACAGGCAAAATCCACATAAAAAAACGCGGCCAGGCTTGCCGACCGCGCTACGTTTGACGTAATTACAGTAAATCGCCGACCATTTTTTCCAGTTTTTCCTGGTCGATAGCAAATTTACGAATCCCTTCAGCCAGTTTATCGACCGCCATCGGATCCTGATTGTGTTCCCACAGAAACTCTGACTCACTTAAGCGCGCCGGACGCGCTTTCACTTCTCCGTTAAAGGCCAGTTTGCGCTCAACGACGCCCTCAGATTCAGCCAGTTCTTTCAGCAATGGCGGCGCAATGGTCAAGCGGTCACAGCCGGCCAGCGCCAGTATCTCGCCGACATTACGGAAACTTGCGCCCATAACGACTGTTTCATAGCCATGCTGTTTGTAATAGTTATAGATATCCGTTACAGAAACCACGCCCGGATCGTCTTCCGCCGAGTACTCTTTTTTATCCGTATTGGCTTTATACCAGTCCAGAATACGCCCGACGAAAGGCGAAATCAAAAACACACCCGCTTCCGCGCAGGCGCGCGCCTGTGCAAATGAAAACAGCAGCGTCAAGTTACAGTTAATGCCTTCTTTTTCGAGCTGCTCCGCCGCGCGGATTCCCTGCCAGGTTGAAGCCAGCTTAATAAGAATACGATCGTTACTGATACCCGCATCGTTATACATTTTAATCAGCCGCTTTGCCTTCGCCACGCTAGCCTCAGTATTGTATGAAAGGCGCGCATCGACTTCAGTTGAAATCCTTCCAGGTATCAACTTTAAAATTTCCAGGCCGATATTTACCGCAAGTCTGTCTGTGGCATCCACCACCTGCTGGTCGCGTGCGCTACTTTGGGCGCGTGACCAGGTAATCGCGTCATCAATCAGTTTTCGATATTCAGGAATCTGGGCCGCGTTGAGAATAAGAGAAGGGTTCGTGGTCGCGTCTTGCGGCTGATAAAGTTTCATCGCCGCGATATCCCCGGTATCGGCAACCACCGTGGTGAGCTGGCGCAGGGAAGTTAATTTATCCGTCATGATAGTTTTCTCGCTTGAAACTTCTTGTTAGAGAGTTGTAATCAGTGTCGTTTGATAATATCACGCCGCCCCTAAGGTGCAACCGTAAGCCTTATGAGAGGCACCCTGTGTTAAACTCTACGCACAAATCTCTTCGCATGGGAAAAGGATGACCCAACCTGAACGATGGCATGGGGCCGCGCCAGGAGCCGAATGAGGGAGAGCAATGCTTAATTTTCTGTTTTTTATAAATGACTTGTTGTGGGGTTCAGTTCTGATATATCTGATAGCCGGCGTCGGCATCTGGTTTACCTGGCGAACCAGATACATTCAGTTCCGCTATATCCGCAAAATAAAAGTCTGCTTCATGAAAACCCCGCAGCAATATGCAACTGGATTAACCTCTTTTCAGGCTCTGTGCATCGGTCTTGCTGCGCGCATCGGCAGCAGCAATCTTTCCGGTACAGCGCTGGCGATAGTCACCGGCGGCCCTGGTGCGGTTTTTTGGATGTGGGTCAGCGGATTGCTGGGAATGGGCATCTCTTTTGCCGAGTGCTCTCTGGCCCAACTTTATAAACGCAGGGATGATACCGGCGGCTTCTACGGCGGCCCTGCCTGGTATATAGAGCACGGGCTGGGTATGCGCTGGATGGGCGGCTTATTCGCCGTACTACTGATTATGGGCTTCGGGCTGTTCTTTAATATGCTACAGGCTGACGCTATTACCCGCGCGCTTAACCACTCTTTTAAAGGCGAGCTACCCGTTACAGCCATCGCCGCTGCGCTTTTTATTTTAACTACGTTGACTATTCGCCGTGGCGTACTGGGCATTGCGCGCATTCTGCAGTGGCTGGTGCCATTTATGCTTTTGATTTGGGTAATCCCGGGGCTGGGATTGCTGCTTTGGCATGTAGAGTCCCTGCCCGGCATCGCCGCACTTATTATACGCAGCGCGTTCGGCTGGCACGAAGTCGCCGCCGGCGTCATGGGTTATACCTTAAGCCAGGCGCTCTCAGGCGGGTTCCAGCACGGGCTTTTTTCTAGCGAAGCGGGTATAGGCTCTGCGCCAAACATTGCGGGTGCCGCCAGTTCCTGGCCGCGGCATCCCGCAGTGCAGGGTATCGTACAAATGTTCGGTATTTTTATCGATATTATAATTGTGGGCTCAATTACCGCCGGCGTTGTCTTACTCACAGATAATCTGGACGGTTTTATCACACAAACCGATGGCATTTTGGTGATACAAACCATGATTGATTCGCTGGTCGGTGGCTGGGGCGATCGATTAATTACGCTACTGATTATTCTGGTGGCATTCACTACCATTATCGCCAATGCGGTCTATGCAGAAAATAATTTGAGTTATCTGATGAGGCCAACGCCGGCGCATCGCCTGACGCTGCGCCTGGCTATATTAGCCATGGTGGTGCTCGGCTGTTTTGTTCACAATCCCGTGCTGTGGCAGTGCGCTAATATTCTTATGGCCCTGCTGGCTATCACTAATCTGACGGCAATTTTACTGCTTTCCCCAGTGGTAAAAATCATTGCAGCGGATTACATTCGCCAGTGCAGCCTGGGCATTCGCCCGCTATTTATCCCTTCGCGCTATCCGGACATGCGTGAACAGCTAGAGCCTGGCGTGTGGGAAAAAGCGCCTGCCTCCCGTCTGTCCAACAATGACAGCGATTGACGGTAAGTAGCAAATGTTTTGCTAAAGTAGGCCTTACTCTGTATTCAGGAAAAGGAAGAAGAGATGCTCATTCTGATATCCCCTGCGAAAACGCTGGATTATCAATCCCCCCTTGCTACGCAGCGTTACACCCAGCCTGCCCTGCTGGATCAAGCTCAAACGCTAATTAAAACGGCGCGTAAGCTGTCCGATGCGCAAATCGCCTCCCTAATGAGCATCAGCGATAAACTCGCTTCATTAAACGCCACGCGTTTTCACGACTGGCAGCCCAACTTCACGCCTGAAAACGCGCGCCAGGCAATCCTTGCGTTTAAGGGCGATGTGTATACGGGTTTACAAGCGGAAACCTTTAGCGACGAGGATTTTAGTTTCGCGCAGGCCCATTTGCGAATGCTTTCCGGCCTGTACGGCGTGCTACGCCCGCTGGATTTAATGCAGCCCTATCGTCTGGAAATGGGGACCAAACTGGAAAATCCTTGCGGTAAAAATCTGTATGAGTTTTGGGGCGATACTATTGCAAAAACGCTAAATGACGCGCTCGCCGGTCAGGGCGACGATATAGTGATTAACCTGGCCTCGGATGAATATTTTAAAGCGGTTGACCTAAAAACACTGCGCGCGCGCGTTATTAAGCCCGTGTTCCTCGATGAGAAAAATGGCGTCTATAAAGTCATTAGTTTCTATGCGAAAAAAGCGCGCGGTCTCATGAGCCGCTTTATTATCGAAAATCGCCTGACCAACGCCGAACAATTGCAGCGCTTTGATAGCGAAGGCTACCGCTATGACGCCGCCGCCTCTGATGACAATACGCTGGTATTTAAACGCGCCGAACATCACCGCTAGCGAATAAACCGCCCGCAGATTAAATGCCACCCTGGGGTTTACAGCGGTGAAATCAGGGTGATAGCTGCTGGGCGGTCCGTTAGCGCCGGGCGGTTTAGATAAAGTAAGCCTACATTCGCGTTTGTCTCATCGCACCCTGTGATGCCGCGGGGAGCAGCATTCAATCTAATTAAACAGGCAGGCCATGATTTATTTCCCACGGCCTAAAGCGATGCGCCGTAACAACCCGATAGAAGGAAATTACGGCGTTTCTCATAACAGTGAGCTGCGCCGCTTTTTCCGCCGTATCTATGCATAACGCTCAGAGCTTCCGGCTCAGCAGGCCGGTTATTCTCGCGCTGATCCTACACTGCCTGCGCCATCATCAGGCGGCGCAGCGCCGAAAAATTAGCGGGTAAAGTATGTGACAGCAGCGGCATATCTGCGCGCTCAGCCAGCGCGAAGGGTAACGGCAATGCCTGGCCCAAAACCTCTTCTACGCTTTCTTTAAATTTCGCCGGATGCGCGGTCCCTAAAAACAGACCAAATTCGCCGGGCTGCAAATTATCACGTAAAGCGCGCCAGGCGATGGCGGCATGGGGTTCAGAAATATAGCCAAGATCGCGCAGTTCGCGCAGCGTGTCTTTTACCGTAGTATCATCAACGGCCTGGTAAGCGAGATCGCTCAGGCGCCAGGTTTTGCGGCGAAAGAGTTCTTCAATACGAGGCCAGTTATTGGGCTGACTGACGTCCATTGCGTTAGACAGAGTGGCCACCGTAGCTTGCGGCGCCCATTCCCCGCAGGCCAGGTAGCGCGGCACCGTATCATTAACGTTGGTTGCGGCGATAAAGCGCTTAATCGGCAGCCCCATTGCCTTAGCCAGCAGCCCGGCGGTGAGATTACCAAAATTACCGCTTGGCACCGACACGACCAACTGGTTACGCGCATCCTGAGGCAACTGCGCCACGGCCTCAAAGTAATAACAGATTTGCGCCAGCAGCCGGCTAATATTGATAGAGTTTGCCGAATTCAGCCCCAAAGACAGTTTAAGCTCTTCGTCATCAAATGCCTGCTTGACCAGCGCCTGGCAGTCATCAAAATCGCCGTCAATGGCAATGGTTTCAATGTTATCGCCCAGAGTACAAAAAAGTTTTTCCTGTAGCGGGCTAATTTTCCCCTGGGGGTACAAAACTATTACGCGAACATTGTTTAGCCCATAGAACGCGTGTGCAACGGCCGCGCCGGTATCGCCGGAGGTCGCCGTCAAAATCGTCACGCGCTTATCGCCGCTAATATGCCCCAGCATTTGCGCCATAAAGCGCCCGCCAAAATCTTTAAACGCCAGCGTCGGGCCGTGAAACAGTTCCAGACAGGCGGTATCGGGCGTTACATTAACCACCGGGGCGGGAAAAGTGAATGCGCTACGAATACGCTCTTCCAGTAGCTCTGCGGGGATCTCATCGCCGATAAACGCCGCCAGAATTTTGCTGCTGCGGCTGGCAAAATCCATACGTAGCAGAGAATCCATATCCGATAGCTCTAATTCAGGCAGACAGTGAGGAAAAAACAGCCCCTGTTGCGATCCCAGCCCTTGCGCCACCGCCTGCGCAAAGCTTACCTGCTCATTATGATCTTTTAAGTTGTACAGTTTCATGTATTACCTCACCACCCTTGCGCCCGCCGTATCCAGCCGACAAATATGAATAAAGCCTTCATCATTTTGTAAATAACGCAGGCTTAACCAGTCGGCAACGCGCTGCGCGCGCTCCCGGTCGTCACACACAGCAAATAACGTTGGCCCCGAGCCTGATATTCCACAGGCCAGCGCGCCCAGTTCCATGGCAGCCTGGCGAGCCGTATCAAACCCTGGCAGCAGCGCGGTGCGATACGGCTCGGCAATCACATCGCGCATTAGCGTCGCGGCCAGGCCCGGCTGATGGGTATGACAGGCATGAATAAACCCAGCCAGATAGCGTCCGTGGCGAATAATATCCTGCCGACTGTAGCGTTCAGGAAGGATAGCCCTGGCCTGGGCGGTGGATACCGCAATGCCCGGATAGGCCATAACCCAAAACCATTCATCAAACCCTGGCACCGGCTGGCTAATAATTCCCTGTTCTTCCAGCATAAGCTGCATTCCCCCCAGAAAACAGGGCGCAACGTTATCGTAATGCACGCTCCCGGAAATGCGGCCTTCCAGTTCGCCCATCAGCGCCAGAAGCCGGGCGTCATCCAGCGGTCGCTGGAAAAATTCGTTAAGCGCCATCAGCGCTGCAACCACCGAGCAGGCGCTCGATCCCAGCCCCGAGCCCACCGGCATATTTTTCTCAAGCGTTATCGCAACCGGCCGAACCTCTCCCATAATTTCACAAAAACGGATCCAGCATTGATAAACAATATTGTCATGCGGATTGGTCGGCAGTTTCGCGACAAAACGACCTGTGCTCTTCAGGCTAAACTCTGCCGCTGCTTCTACCGTCACACAGTCTCCCAATAGCGAGCCATCCACGGGCGATACCGCAGCCCCGAGAACATCAAAGCCTACGCTTACATTCCCAATAGATGCCGGCGCATAAACAGTCACCATAATTAGTCTCCTGAATTCCATGACAGCGTGCGCAGTAAATCGGCAAATACGCCGGCTGCGGTAACATCGTTACCCGCCCCGTAACCGCGTAGCACAAGCGGGAGCGGCTGATAGTAGTGGCTGTAAAACGCCAGCGCGTTCTCACCGTTTTTCACCTTGTAAAGCGGATCGTCGCCGTCCACGGCGTCGATACGCACGCGGCATTTCCCGGCCTCATCAATCTGCCCAACGTATCGCAGAACTTTCCCGCAATCGCGCGCTTTAGCGCATCGCGTCGCAAATGTGGCATCAAGTTCGGGCAAACGCGCCATAAAACTATCCACATCGCCGCGGCTATTGAACTCTGCTGGCAGGATTGGCTCTACGGTAATATCTTTTAGTTCCAGATGGTTACCAATTTCGCGGGCCAGAATCAGCAGCTTACGCGCAACATCCATGCCAGAGAGGTCGTCACGCGGGTCCGGCTCGGTATAGCCAAGCTCGCGCGCTGAACGCGTCGCTTCAGAAAGCGTCATTCCTTCATCCAGCTTACCGAAAATATAGGATAGAGAGCCGGAAAGTATCCCGGAGAAGCGGCGCAGCTCGTCGCCGGCGTTAAGAAGATTTTGCAAATTCTCAATCACCGGCAGCCCTGCCCCTACGTTCGTGTCGTAGAGAAACTTACGCCGGGAGCCGCTGGCCGCCGCGCGCAGTTGGTGGTAGTAATCCATCGACGACGTATTTGCCTTTTTATTCGGCGTCACGACGTGAAAGCCTTCACGCAGGAAGTCGGCGTACTGGTCCGCAACCGCCTGACTAGAGGTGCAGTCTACAATCACCGGGTTTAGCAAATGGTATTCTTTGACCAAACGGATAAGCCGCCCGAGGTTGAATGGCGCATCGGCTTCTGCCAGCGCCGGACGCCAGGCGCTCAGATCCAATCCGTGGACATCGGTCAACAGCGCTCGGGAATTCGCAACGCCGCACACGCGCAGATCGATACGCTTTTTCTTCAGCCAGCTTTGCTGGCGCTTAATCTGCTCCAGCAGCGCGGTTCCCACGCCCCCCACGCCGATGACGAAGACTTCCAGCACCTGGTCTGTGTTAAATAATATTTGATGCGCGACGCGCACGCCGGTGATCGCATCGTCGTTACTAACGACAGCGGAAATAGAGCGCTCAGACGACCCCTGTGCGATGGCAACGATATTGATATTGGCACGCGCTAACGCGGAAAAGAATTTGGCGGAGATGCCGCGCCGGGTGCGCATTCCATCGCCGACAACAGAAATAATGGCCAGCCGTTCATCAATCGATAAAGGCTCCAGCAGCCCGGCGTTCAATTCCAGCGCAAACGCCTCTTCCAACGCGCTGCGCGCGCGCGCACAATCACTTTGCGGCACGCAAAAACTGATGCTGTATTCAGAAGAAGACTGTGTAATCAAAACCACGGAAATTCCGCGCTGAGACATAGTCGCAAAAACGCGGGCCGCCATGCCGACCATGCCTTTCATTCCCGGCCCGGACACGCTGAACATCGCCATATTGTTCAAATTAGAAATGCCTTTTACCGGCATCTCATCGTCATGATTTTGCGCACCGATCCGCGTGCCTGGCGCCTGAGGATTGCCGGTATTTTTAATCAGACAGGGAATTTGAAACTGCGCAATAGGGGCGATTGTGCGCGGGTGCAGAACTTTCGCACCAAAGTACGACAGTTCCATCGCTTCCTGGTAAGACATGCTTTTCAGCAGATGCGCATCCGGCACCTGGCGTGGATCACAGGTGTATACACCGTCCACATCCGTCCAGATTTCACAGCATTCCGCGCGCAGACAGGCTGCCAGAATAGCCGCTGAATAATCGGAACCGTTACGCCCCAAAGCAACTAACTCTCCGCGATCGTTGCCTGCGGTAAACCCCGCCATTAGCGTAAGCGCATCGGTGGGAATGCGGCTGGCGGCAATACGCCGCGTGGATTCAGTAATATCAACAGATGACTCCAGGTAACCGCCGCGTGCAAGCAGTTTTTCCACCGGATCGATAACAAAAACGCTACGCCCCCGGGCCTGCAGAAGACCAGCCATAATCGCTACTGAGAGTTTCTCGCCCCGACAAATAATACCGGCGTTGACGTTATCCGGACACTGGGCAAGGAGCTGAATACCGTGCAGCAGGTGTTTAATTTGTGCAAACTCCTGCCCCAACCGCTCTTCAAGCTGAGTTAGCGGAAAGCCAGACTGCGCCTGTGCAAGCCCCTGCAGTAAATCTGTAAAGATTTGTGCGGCGTCGTTGAGATTCGGGAGTACATCCTGACCAGCGATGGTTTTCTCAATCATCGCGACCAGGTGATTGGTTATTTTTGCCGGTGCAGACAGTACTGTTGCAACTGCGCCGCGCTGAGCGTGCTGCTCGATAATATCAGCGACATTTAAAAAACGCTGCGCGTTAGCAACCGACGTCCCCCCAAATTTCAGCACTCGCATAAATTGTTACCCCGTTGATTTTTAGCCAAAAAAAAGCCCGCACCTGATTGGGTGCGGGCTTTTTTCGTATTTCCTGTACGCGTCAGCCCGCCCCGTTACCGGTGGTAATGGTTGTAGTGGTAATTGTGGTGAGCGAACCGCAGCGCAATGTCATTTTGTTTTATTCCTGATATCTGTCGTAACGCTTATATTGGTTAAAGTATTGCGTGTGGTAAGTCAATGAATTTTTCCAAAAGCCCTTAAATCGACGGTGTTTTTCAATGAGTAATCACCAGCGTTATCAACATTATTAAACCCGTCTTACGGGAAATATCTTTAGAATTGATAAGCAAAAATATCTTTCTCGCTATTTTACTCCGCAATTTTTTTCTCGATGTCATGTAGTAAACGATGCAACATCGCAACATCGCGCTGTTCCAGTAACCCAAGCCTTTGCTGGATCCAGTCCGACATTTTTTCGTCATTCACCACTCCCAGATACCCCAAAAGTGCAATGCTTCGCGCTCGCAGCGCGCGAAGTTGCCCGTCATGCGCCGATGCAGAGTCCTTTTGGTTCTCTATCATTAGTGAGGAAAGTTGGTAGCAATACACCATTACCGCCTGACCAAGGTTAAGCGACGGATAATCCGCTATCATCGGCACGCCGGTAAGAACATCAGCCAGCGCCAATTCTTCATTGGTTAATCCGGAATCCTCACGGCCAAATACCAGCGCAGCGGTTGTTAACCAGCGGCTTTTTTCCGCCAGTAGGGGCAGCAGCTCATCCGGGGTTGCATAATAGTGGTATTTAGCCCGGCTACGCGCCGTCGTTGCGACAGTAAAATCAACGTCATGCAGCGCGGAGGTTAAATCAGAATAATACTGCGCATTCTCAATAATCTCTGAAGAACCATGGGCAACATAACGCGCGGCAGGCTGTAAATGCGCCTCACTATCAACAACGCGCAATTCAGAAAATCCCATTGTTTTCATTGCCCTTGCCGCCGCACCCACATTTTCCGGGCGAGCCGGGCCTACTAAAACAATCACTAAACGCATTTTCTTGTTCCCGATTAGTTTTTAATTGCGCGAGGTAATCATTTCTCTTTATAGCTTTTTCGTGCAATTAATTTACATTAAAGCAACAAAGTGACTTCAGGCATCGCATGTCGATTACATAAGAATTTTTTATATAAAATAATGTTAAATATCTATATATAACAGTTAATAACATTAAAACTTATGTTTTTAATAGGGATTTCAAATGACGTGAAATTTATTAAGTATGCCTTTAAGTTATTGATTACCAGAAACAACTCTTGTAAAAAAGAACAAACTGTGAACAAAATAACCTATTAATCATGAAGATTTCATCACTCTGTTAACGTGCTACAATTGAAATTGATATATGTCAACGAAGCGTAGTTTTATTGGGTGCCAGAAACCTCCTGACCTGTTATGTTGCTGTTAAAATGGTTAGGATATCAGCCGTTTTTGACACCGTCGGGTCTTGAGGGATATAGAACCCACGACCAAGCTAATGATGTTGTTGACGTTGATGGAAGTGCATCAAGAACGCAATTACGTACTTTAGTCACGTTTTCGCCGGGCATGTTAATTCGTAGTATGCACCAGGCAGGTCAGGGACTTCTGTACTCCTGTTTCGATTTAGTTGGCAATTTTAGGTAGCAAACATGCAGACCCCTCATATTCTTATCGTTGAAGACGAGTTGGTAACACGCAACACGTTGAAAAGTATCTTCGAGGCGGAAGGTTACGATGTATTCGAAGCGACTGATGGCGCCGAAATGCATCAAATACTTTCCGATAATGATATCAACCTGGTAATTATGGATATTAACCTGCCAGGTAAAAACGGCCTGCTGCTGGCGCGAGAATTGCGCGAACAGGCGAGCGTCGCGTTAATGTTTTTAACCGGCCGCGACAACGAAGTCGACAAAATTTTAGGTCTTGAAATCGGCGCAGACGATTACATCACTAAACCGTTTAACCCACGGGAACTAACCATCCGCGCCCGTAATTTATTGTCGCGCACAATGAATTTAGGTGCGATTGGGGAAGAGCGCCGCAGCGTTGAAAGCTATAAATTCAACGGCTGGGAACTGGATATTAATAGCCGCTCTCTGATTAGCCCTAACGGTGAACAGTACAAGCTCCCGCGCAGCGAGTTCCGTGCAATGCTGCATTTTTGTGAGAATCCCGGGAAGATACAGTCCCGCGCCGAGCTGCTGAAGAAAATGACCGGCCGCGAACTTAAGCCCCACGATCGTACCGTGGATGTCACTATCCGCCGTATTCGTAAACATTTTGAATCGGTACCTGATACGCCAGAAATTATCGCTACCATTCACGGTGAAGGCTATCGCTTCTGCGGAGACCTGCAGGAGTAATACCTCCTCAGCGAATGGTCAACCCCAGCGCCGGGCAAGATGTATTGCCCGGCGTTTTTGTCTTTACATCTTTAAAAAGCTCACTTTTACACGGGAGCGCTCCACGGTGACCAACGCTGCAGCGTGCCCGGCGCTGCTCATTAGGCAATTTTTATTCGACATACCGTTTCACCAACAAAAACGCCACTCTCGTACGTATAAAAATGCATTCTTACAGGCGGATAGTTTTTTTATTATTAAGATCTTTTCTCACTTATTCACCGCGCCGCTTCGCCTAAGCGCGCGACGAGCTTGTAAACAACAGCTATCCAACAAAGCTCTCGGCGACGCGCGCCGCTGCGCCGAGAGGTGAATTTTGTACGCTATCGGCGATGTTGCCGTCTCCTCTTTATTCCACCGATATGATTTATTTCCATGGCCTTATCGGTACGGCGCTTAAAGCATTTTTAGGCGAGCCATCGACAACTTTATCTGAATAACTCATATAAACTAGCGAATTACGCTTCACGTCATAAAAACGCACTACCTGTAGTTTCTTAAATACCAGAGAAGTGCGTTTTTTGAATACAACATCGCCCTGCCGTTCGCCCTTTTTTATCTTCTCATCTAAAACAATGGGGCCTACCTGCTGGCAGGAAATCGCGGCATCTGCCGTATCCTCAGCTAATCCTAATCCGCCTTTAATTCCTCCCGTTTTAGCGCGGCTGATATAACAGGTTACATTATTTACTTCAGGATCATCGAAAGCCTCTACCACTATTTTATGATCCGGCCCAAATATCTTAAATACTGTATCTACAGAGCCTATTTGCTCAGCTTCAGCTTGATTCATAAATAATACCAATACTGAGAAAAACATTAATTTTTTATTTTTCATAAGCTTACCAATTATAGATAATAGTTTATGTGATTATTTATCACGTCCTGAAAAAATGTCTAATATCACGTTATTAAAACTTTCAGAGATTAATAAGGATATTTAAGCACAGGATGTTAAAAAAAACTCTGAATGATTAGCCAGTAAATAATGATATTATCCGCAGCCTTTAGTGCAGAGACCTTCGCTCGTCAGGATGAGGACAAAATATGGATCAGGCTGGGATCATTCGCGATCTGCTAATTTGGCTGGAAAGCCATCTCGACCACCCCCTTTCTCTCGACCACGTAGCAGCAAAAGCCGGCTATTCTAAATGGCATTTACAGCGCATGTTTAAGGAAGTCACAGGGCACGCTATCGGCGCCTATATACGCGCGCGTCGATTATCAAAATCAGCGGTCGCGCTAAGATTAACCGCGCGCCCAATCCTCGACATCGCATTACAGTACCGCTTCGATTCACAGCAGACCTTTACCCGGGCGTTTAAAAAGCAATTTGCTCAAACGCCCGCGCTGTATCGCAGCTCTCCAGACTGGCACGCATTTGGGATGCGCCCGCCTATTAGGCTCGGGGCATTTAATCCGCCGGTACCGCAGTTTGTCACTCTGCCGGAGATGAAATTAATAGGTACCACTCAAAGTTACAGTTGCACACTGGAGCAAGTCAGCCAGTTTCGTAGTGAAATGCGCATACAGTTTTGGCGTCATTTTCTGAACAGTGCACCTGTCATCCCGCCGGTGCTGTATGGTCTTCACGTTGCGCGCGCCAACGTGGAAAAAGACGACGAGCAAGAAGTGCTATACACAACCGCGCTGCCACCCGAGCTGGCTAACGGCAATCTGCCGGACGCGCATCCGGTCTACCTGGAAGGCGGCGAATACGTCCAGTTTAATTATGAAGGGCCCGCTGACGGGATTCAGAAATTTATCCTAATGGTCTATGGTACCTGCATGCCAACGCTAGAGCTTACTCGCCGTCAGGGCCAGGATATTGAGCGTTTTTATCCCGTCCACAAAGAAAATCTTAAACAGCCGCCCCAAGATCTGCGCTGTGAATATTTGATTCCGGTACGGCGTTAGCGCTGCAACTCATCCAACGCGGGAGCATCCAGATGCGATATGTCTCCCGCGGTTTCCACCACCCAGCCCGGTGCTAGCCAGGGGCTTTCCTGATAATCCACCCGCGACAAAGAGCAGTTGCGTAACCGCAGCCGACGCTCGGCATGAGCGGGTAATCCCAGAATTGTACTCACCAGACAGCCCAGAGCCATCCCGTGGCTGACTAATAACGGCCGGCTATGTTGCGGCAATGCCAGACAACTATTCAGAGCATCATGCATGCGCTCGCTCATCTCACGCATTGATTCCCCATCGGGAATTCGCCCGTCTGGGGTACCGTCAACCAGGCGTCGCCGCCAGGATTCCTCTTCCGCGGTTAGCGTATCAATACGTCGCCGCTCCAGCATCCCCATATTTAATTCTCGCAGGCGTGGGTCCAGCGTGACGCTGCAATCACACATTTCAGCGATTAATGTCAACAACGGGTAAAAAGTGATCCACTTACCGTCACCACCAACGGTCTA
>CALYPF010000054.1 GCA_945271245.1 uncultured Enterobacteriaceae bacterium
TGGATCAGTTTTCAACCGCTGGGGTGGATCAGTTTTGCACCGTTGGTAACAACAAATCCCCGCAACGGGAGATTCAGGGAGACACATCTTAACATCTCCCCCGCCCCTCGCAGGAAAGTGGATGAGTGCTATTTTTCAGTAAAAGAAGGCAAATGATTTGAAGACCAAACAGCCGAGCTTCGCTCATAGCTATAGCTGCCCGTCATATCAGCTCAAAAAACAGGCTTAGCGTCAGATATTTTCCGTTTTCCAGACGGACCCCATGATAATTTATACATTGCACGTCATACTCTTCCGTAGCAAAAAAAGTAGCCGTCAACAGTCTGGAGGAAAATAAAATGCGCATGGCTGTGCATACAACAAACCTTACCGTCGCCCTATGCTGCACGTGGCTGGCTTTTCCTGCATTTGCCGAAACTGCGCTGCCTGCTCCAATAAAGCGTATTCAGGAACAAGGAATTGAAATTCTCAAGCCTTTTACTGCGCCCGGCGGAATGAAAGGCTGGTTGGGACGATATCAGGGGATGGGCGTCACTATCTATCTTACCCCTGATGGCAAGCACGCCATTTCAGGCTATATGTATGATGAAGAAGGGAAAAATCTAAGCGAGAATTTATTTGAGAAGGAATTGTATATTCCAGAAGGTCGCAGGATGTGGCAACGGCTACAACAAACTCCGGCAATAGAGGAAGGTAAGCCTGATGCCCCGCGCACGCTGGTTGTGTTTGCAGATCCATTTTGCCCATATTGCCATCAATTCTGGCTAAAGGTTCAGCCCTGGGTAAATACTGGAAAGGTGCGCCTGAGAACGATACTGGTTGGCGTGATCCGCCCGAAAAGTGGCCGCTACGCGGCTGCGATACTCAATGCAGTCGACCCCGTTAGCGCGTGGCGAGATTTCGAACGTAGTAATGGAAAAAAACGGCCACCGTTCCCCGAGGTCACACCGGCAAAAATCTATCATCAATTACAATATCACCAACAACTTATGGATGAGCTGGGCGGAAAGGCTACGCCAGCAATTTATTATTTAGATGAAAATAGCGCCTTACAGCAAAGCATCGGATTACCAGAAGACAAACAATTTGACCGGATGGTAGGGGAATAATCTTTGGAACAAGGCGCCGTAATAGCGCCACCTATTAGTAAATAATTGTACCTACTATAATACTAAATTGAGATTTCTTATTTTAATGGCTAATAAACCTTAGATATATAAGCGTGATTTTTAAACTTTCATTTGCGATGGAATATCATCTTATGTATTGCCCTTAAGTTAATCTTTTAAACCCGATAAATATCGTGGCCGTTGAGTCCAAATTATGAACGAGCCAGACAATAATGATATCTGGCTCGCCTGATAATTTTAAATCCGACACTTACTGGTCTAACCCGCGCCTGCGCAGCATTGCCGTAATATCCGGCGCGCGTCCGCGCCATTTTCTGTAAGCCTCTGAAAGCTCAGCGCTGTTACCTTTGGAAAGTATCGCCTCCTGAAAACGTCGGCCGTTATCTCGGGTTAACCCTCCCTGCTCTTCAAACCATTTAAATCCATCGTCAGCCAGCATTTGAGTCCATAAATAGGCATAATATCCGGCAGCGTAGCCGCCGCCCCAAATATGGGAAAAATAACTGCTGCGATAGCGTGGAGGCACGGCTTTTATCGCTAATGCTTCTTCAGAGAGAACTGCGTTTTCGAAGGTATTTACGTCATTGATAACATCACCGGCTGACAGACTGTGCCAACGCATATCCAGTATCGCTGCCGCCAGAAGCTCCGTCATGTCATAGCCTTTATTAAATAAAGCGGCGTCAAATAGCTTCTCACGCAGCGCTTGAGGCATAGCTGAACCATCCTGATAATGACGCGCGTAATGGGTAAATACCTCCGGATAACTGGCCCAATATTCATTAATTTGTGAAGGAAATTCGACGAAATCGCGCGGTGTATTGGTGCCGGAGAGCGATGCATAACGCTGGCGAGCAAATATACCGTGTAGCGCATGCCCAAACTCATGAAATAGCGTGACAGTATCATCCCATGATAATAGCGCTGGTTTTCCTTTTGGCACAGGTGCAAAATTGCACACATTATATATCACAGGGCGCTGCTGAAAGAGCGTTGACTGCTCGATAAAGTTCCCCATCCAGGCGCCCCCGCTTTTGCTGTCACGGGCAAAAAAGTCACCATAAAATAACGCTATACCGCATCCGTTCTCGTCGAAAACCTCCCAGACGCGCACATCTTCCTGATAAACCGGTAAATCAAATCGCTCAACAAAGCTCACGCCGTATAACTCTTCAGCGCAGTAAAATACACCATCAGTCAAAACGCGATTTAATTCAAAATAGGGCCGGATTTGAGCTTCATCCAGCGCATAGCGACGCTGACGTACCCGCTCCGAGTAATACAGCCAGTCCCAACCTGATGCCTGAAAGTTAAAGCCATCAAGACGGATAGCATCCTGAATCTCAGCCAGTTCGGCGTTGAAACGCGCCGTAGCCGCCGGAACAATTCCTCGCATGAAATCCAGTGCGGCCTGACGCGTTTTTGCCATTTGATCGGCGATGCTCCAGCTTGCGTAACAGTCATATCCCAGTAATGCGGCCTGCCGTGCTCTGATATGTGCCAATTGCAGCACAATATCGCGCGTATCATGACTATCTGCCCGCTCACAGCGCTGCAAACTGGCGTAAAACAGTCGCTCACGGGTTGGACGATGGCTTAATTCCTGCAATGCGGGCTGCTGCGTGGTATTCATTAGGGTTAAATACCAGCCTGTCTCGCCTTTATCTCGGGCTGCCTGCGCCGCTGCAGCCCGGCTGATATCACTAAGCCCCTCAAGACTTGCAGGCTCATTAACCGCAATGCCTCCTGTTTTCATCGCCACCAAAAGGCTACGATTAAAGCGGCTCATCAGACGCGCTGCCTTAGTATTAAGCGCCCTCAGCGCTTCTTTATTTTCTGTACTTAACCCGGCACCTGCTAACACAAAGCGCTGGTGATAAATATCCAGCAGACGTAATGATTCCTCATCTATCATCAGGTAATCGCGCTGTAGCCATACGCTGTGCAGACGCGCATACAGCACATCATTAAGATAAATATCATCATTCAGCGCGGCCAGCTCAGCGGAAATGCCCTCCTCCAGCCCTTGAATAGTATCGTTTGTATGCGCGGCCGACATAGCATAAAACACTGCGCTTACGCGAGAGAGCATGCGTCCACTAAGTTCCAGCGCAAGGCAGGTATTCTCGAAATCCGGCGGCCGTACATCACTGATAATGACGGCAAGCTCTTCTCGTTTTAGGCGGATAGCCTTATCAAAGGCCGGTCGATAATGCCGCAGTTCTATGTCATCAAAACGGGGCGCCTCATAAGGCAGCGTACTTGTCTGGAAAAAGGGGTTATCAGCGCTCATTATTTCCTCTGCTGTTCAACGCGTATGCGTTCAAGTGTGTCATAGCTTACGCTAAAAGCTATATTGTCGATTGCGCCGTTCTCATCCTGTGGTCTAACTCATCGCTCCTGCCCGGGCTTGCATGTTAAGGTATCGCCACGATAAAACCCTTTTAAGGAACACAGCCATGATTGTATTGGTTACCGGCGCAACTTCCGGTTTTGGCGAGAGTATTGCCCGTCGTTTTGTGGAGAGTGGGCATCGGGTCATCGCCGCCGGGCGGCGTGAAGAAAAATTACAGATGCTAAAAGATCAATTAGGAAACAGTCTGTTTCCTCTGCCGCTGGATGTACGTAATCGGGCCGCTATTGATGATGCTCTGTCGACATTACCCGCTGCCTGGAAAGATATCGATATTCTGGTCAACAATGCAGGACTGGCTTTGGGGCTTGCACCGGCACACCAGGCCAACGTCGATGACTGGGAAACCATGATTGATACCAATAATAAAGGCCTCGTCTGGATGACGCGCGCTATTTTGCCGGGTATGGTCGAGCGTAATCGTGGGCATATTATTAATATGGGTTCGACCGCAGGGAGCTGGCCTTACGCAGGAGCCAATGTTTATGGCGCAACCAAAGCATTCGTGCGGCAGTTTAGCCTTAATTTACGTACTGATTTACAGGGTACCGCCATCCGCATTACCGATATTGAACCCGGCCTGGTCGGTGGTACCGAGTTCTCAGCGGTGCGTTTTAAGGGCGATGAGGAAAAAGTACAGCAAACCTATCACAAGGCGAATGCGTTAACACCACAGGATGTGTGTGAAGCCGTCTGGTGGGTCGCTACTCTGCCGGCACATGTCAATATCAATACGCTGGAAATGATGCCTGTGAGTCAGAGCTGGGCTGGCCTTACCGTTCAGCGTGAGGTCTGAGGATTCGCCGCCCGTTGTAAAATGGGCGGCATCCTAAAAGTATGGTAAATTTAAGAGGTTACCCATTACCCGATAAACAATCCATGAGTGCCGAATCCCTAAATCCCGTCCAGCCCGTCAACCAACAGATTTATCGCATCCTGCGCAGGGACATAGTGCAATGTCTGATTGCTCCAGGAACGCCGCTGTCGGAAAAAGAAATAGCCGCACGTTTTGAGGTTTCACGTCAGCCGGTACGTGAAGCTTTCATTAAGCTTGCGGAGAATGGCCTAATTCAGATACGCCCGCAGCGCGGCAGTTATGTTACGAAGATAGCGATCTCCCAGGTACAAAATGGCTGTTTTATTCGGGATGCCATTGAACGCGCCGTGGTTAAACGCGCTATCGACTACATTGACGATGAAGCACTGTGGGACTTAGAGCAAAATCTGCATCAGCAGCAAAATGCGGTTAGCCGCCACCAGCATAATGATTTCTTCGCTCTGGACGACGCCTTCCATCAGGCTTTAGCACAAATAGCCGACTGCCAACTGGCATGGGAAACGGTAGAAAATATAAAGGCGGCCATCGATCGCGTGCGCTATATGAGTTTAAAAAATGTTTCACCACCGGAGATGCTGCTGCGGCAACACTACGCTATTTTTGACGCTCTTGAGCAGCGCAATATTGAGGCCGCTGATACTGCAATGCATCGCCACTTGCACGAAATTAGTGAGTCTATGCTGCTTATCAGGCAAGAAAATACACACTGGTTTTGTGAAGAATAACAGGCGCTACGCGTAAGAAAACGACAGGTTAAACGTATCTACCGCTGTCAAAATACGCAGGCGTTATTTAAGTGTTAAACTTTCCGGGAAAGTGGTTATTACTAAGGCCAGCCATTATTTTTATTATGATAAGAAGAGTCCAGGGAGCGTACGGCTCCCTGCTTATGCTTTATTCAGCATGACGGACGCTATAAGCAACCGCTGCTTTTGCACCCTGCGCCAGGAGGCGTTGATACGCCTCCTGCACCGCTTGAACAAAATGGGCGTTAAGAGGTAAATCATCACCAAAAATAGCGTTTATTGCCAGTAGCGCGTTAACGCGATCCTCGCCGTCTTTGCTCCCGCTAACGCTTTGCGTTATCACGGATAATAACGGATCGCTCACATCAATACGATTCCCCTGCTCATCGATTCCCCCCACGTAGCGCATCCATCCAGCAATGCCTAATGCCAATAGCGGAAAGGGTTTCTGATGGGCTAAATGCCAGCGCACCGAATCCAGCATGCGCTGGGGCAATTTTTGACTACCGTCCATGGCTATTTGCCAGGTTCGGTGTTTAAGTTCAGGGTTGCTATAGCGCGTTATCAGCGAGTCTGCGTACTGGGTTAAATCTACGCCGCGCACACGTAAAGTGGGAGCCTGTTCATTAAGCATTAACGCCCGGGCCGCCTCGCGGAAACAGCTATCCTCCATGCACTCATTGATATGCGCATAGCCTGCCAGATATCCTAAATAGGCAAGGAACGAATGACTGCCGTTTAACATACGCAGTTTCATTTCCTCCCAGGGGAGCACGTCGTCCACCAGTTCAGCGCCAGCAAGTTCCCAACGCGGTCGTCCAGCGGCAAAATTATCCTCAATCACCCATTGCCGGAATGGTTCACAGGCGACTCCCGCAGGATCGTCAACCCCAATATGCTGCGCTATTGCATCCAGGGTTTCTGGCGTCACCGCGGGAACGATGCGGTCCACCATCGTTGAAGGAAATGTTACGGATGCATCAATCCAGTCAGCAAGCGCCGGGTCTAATAATCTGGCAAAACCAATAACAACATTTCTCGCCACGTGGCCATTTTCAGGCATGTTATCGCAGGACATCACGCTAAAGGGCGCCAGCCCCGCTTCGCGCCGCTTGCGTAACGCCGCGACAATGACACCCGGCACGCTGCGGGGGGTGTCAGGGTTTTCAAGATCGGCCTGTATTAACGGGTGATCGGACACCAGTTTCCCGGTCGAAGGGGCATGGCAATACCCTTTTTCCGTTACCGTCATTGATACAATTGCCACCTCCGGTTGAGTCATGGCTTGCAGTACGGTGGCAATCCCGTCAATGTCGGCATGGAGCGCCTGTTTTACCACGCCAACGATTCGACTATTCCAGGCGCCGGGCGCCATTTCTGATACGCTGAACAGATTATCCTGGCGTCTGATATCTTCAATTTGGCGCTCACCGCCAATCAGATTAACTTCACAATATCCCCAATCGCTGGCGTGCTGTGAGGCGAGAATATCTGCAAACACAGCCTGATGAGCACGATGAAAAGCGCCAAAACCAAGATGTACAATGCGTGGCTTCAGACAATTGCGGTCATAAGTGGGCTGCACTGCTTTTGCAGCGCTGAATTTATTTTGCATCATTGTTATCCTTCTCAATTTATTTTCCATGCCAATAGAGACTATATCCTGATATCACGCGCGAAATTACTGTTAAAAATCAAAGCAAGCTGGCGCGCTTTGCAATTCTCTTACTCAGGATACGGCGCCGCGCACTACGGGAGTGCGTGCCGATGAGGCTGAACTGGCATCTGCCGCATCGTGTAACAGGCTCAGGTCGCGATCGCTCACTTCTGGCATCAACACAGCGGCCAGCAACCCTATGCAGGAATAAACTGCGATCATGGCAGCGATTGGCCACCAGGCGCCAGTCATATTACAAAATATGCCTGCGAGAAGAGGGCCAAACCCTACGGCGATTAATCCGCCTGCTTCTTTCGAGATAGCCATGCGTGTGAAACGATTTCGGGAACCGAACATTTCCGCCATCGTTATGTTTTCTAAGGCAAACAAACCTAGCACTGCGATATTATGAATAACAATGATACAGAGCATAATTACGCTAACTGGCATACTGTTATCGACCAAAATAGCAATCATGGGGTACGCGAGAATAATGGACAGGAAGTTCAGAATAATATAGGGCAAGCGTCGACCAAATTTATCGGAAAGCCAGCCCATAACCGGAATAGAGAGAAAACCGATTGCAGAGCTTATCATTAGCGCATCGGTGGGGATACGTTTATCAAAGAGCAGCGTCTGAACCAAATAGCCAGCAAGAAAAGTCTGGATTAACCCAGAGTTACCCGCCTGTCCAAAGCGCAGGCCCGTGGCCAGCCAAAAGGATTTACTGCGCAACATACTCTTTTCCGCTGCAGCGGCGGTGTTCTCTAACGGTTGCCCCTGTGTTTGTTCAAAAACAGGGCTTTCTTTTAAGTTTAGGCGCAGCCAAATAGCAAATACCATTACAATGGCACTGCACAGAAACGGCACGCGCCAGCCCCATGCCAATAACTGGGACTTATCTAGCATAAAAAACATGACAGCCCATATTCCCGTGGCGGTTAACGTACCGCAATTTGTGCCCATAGCCACTAGCGAAGAAATAATGCCGCGCTTTCCGTGCGGCGCATATTCAGCCAGCATAGTACCAGCTCCTGATATCTCTGCACCTGCACCCAGTCCCTGAATAATACGTAGTGTTACCAATAGCACTGGCGCCAAAATACCTATCTGTGCATAGGTGGGGAGCACGCCAATAAGAGTAGTGCAAATGCCCATCATGGTTATAGTGATAAATAATACTTTCTTACGCCCAATGGTATCCCCCATTCTGCCAAATATAAAAGCGCCAACAATTCGCGCTATATATCCGGCTCCATAGGTACCCATTGCTAAAATTAACGCCATCGCCGCCGTCTGTTCAGGGAAAAATATTTCATGGAAAACCAGCGCAGCCCCCAACGAATAAAGCTGGAAGTCCATGAATTCAAGTGCGGTACCAAGCCAGCCTGAAACTGCAGCCCGGATTAGATCGCCTGTATTCCTTGTCTGTTCATTTATATTATCGGGGATATTATTCATCTGTCGCTCACTATTGTAGTGTCATTATAAGCGCCCGATGGTTAAGACCACTCAACTTATCGCTTCGGGCCCGAATTTATTGAGAACCAATCTTTATTATTCTTCCCACAATGTTTTTCAAAGCATTCATTTATTACCCAAACCTAATAATATTAATAAATGATTACCTGGCAGGAACAATCAAAATAATTTTGGTTAAAATTCCAGTAATACCTTACAGCATTCTTTAGGGTTATTTTCAAAAACGTCCATTGCGTTCATCACGTCCTGAAAAGCATAGTGATGAGTAATGAGTTTAAGCGCATCAATATTACGTCGTTTCATCCATTCGATAACCATTGGAAAGCGGCGGCTATTCAGTCTTGAACTAAACAGACTGAGTTCTTTACTGGTAATAGCCTGCTGAGTAATTGTGCACGGCGCATCAGAAAAACCCAAAATACCAATACGCCCGGCCGGAGAGGCCAGCGCGATAGCCTCTGGCAAAATCGCCGGATGGCAGGCGGCATCGATAATGAGTGTTGGCATTACTCCCGCAAGTTGCTGGCTAAGATCGGTATGAGCATTGTTAATAATGCGATCGGCACCGTTATGCTTCGCCATGGCCAGTCGTTCATCGATTTTGTCGGCAACAATAATTTCCCGTACGCCATAGACTCCACGTAGTGCCTGAATAATAGTCAGCCCCATTGGGCCCGCGCCATAAACCAGTGCAATATCAAGCTCCGCAGGGCTCATCTGGCTACAAATATTCGCAGCAATGGTGAATGGCTCAACCATCGCAGCTTCATCGTCAGAAATACCCTCGGGTACGCACCACGCATTTTGCGCAGGTAATGTTACATATTCACTAAACCCCCCGTCTCTGTGCACGCCAATTACCTGTAGCTCCCGACAAACATTTGGTTTTCCAATGCGGCAGGGATAGCAATGACCGCAGCTTATTACCGGGTCGCCTACGATACGTTCTCCCGTACGCGATATATCAACTCCCTCACCTACGGCATCAATATGTCCAAAAAACTCATGTCCGATCGTGCGTGGATATTTGGCAAAGGGATTATGCCCGTGAAAAATATGAACATCGGAACCGCAAATACCGGCTCGTTTTACACGAACCCTGACTTCTCCAGGACCGGGAGCAGGCAAAGGACGCTCTTCTATAACCAGCTTTCCTGGCTGCTGGATTACAATGCTTTTCATAATTTATTTTTCCTGAAATAGATTTTTGCGTAATTGAGTTAATTAAACTACGCGTCCATTAATCTCTCGAGATATTGAGTCATTAATATTAAAAGAATCCCACCTCATTATTGATTATTAATATAATTACATTTCATAACTCCCATCCGTTGAGTTTGATAATGCATATCAATAATGAAACATAATTATTCCATCAAACAATAATAATCATACAATCAATTCTTGAGCTTATTAATACTATTATAATCCCAGTGATATCATTATTCGCATTACCAATTCCACAGCGTACCATCTTCAAGGCGAGCCACGGGTAAATAAGCAGGATCGTAGGGATATTTAGCGGCAATTTTTTCGTCAAACTCAATACCTAACCCAGGTTTTTCTCCGGGATGCATATATCCCTTTTCAAAGCGCCAGCTATGAGGGAACACTTCGAGCATCGCTTCGGAGTATCCCATATATTCCTGAACGCCGAAATTTGGTACCCAGAGATCGAAATGCAGCGCCGCTGCGTGACATATCGGTGATAGATCAGAAGGCCCGTGCGAACCGGTGCGAACCTGATATAACGCAGCAAAATCTGCAATGCGCCGCATGCCGGTGATCCCTCCGGCGTGAGTAATTGTGGTGCGAATATAATCTATCAATTGTTCTTCTATTAACTGCTTGCAATCCCAGATACTATTAAAAACTTCGCCCACGGCAATCGGTGTCACGGTATGCTGGCGAATTAAACGAAAACAGGCCTGATTTTCTGCAGGCGTTGGGTCTTCCATCCAAAACAGTCGATATTCTTCAATACTTTTGCCAAAGCGCGCCGCTTCAATCGGCGTTAGGCGATGATGCATGTCATGCAATAAATGCTCATCAAACCCAAAGCGTTCGCGCACCGCGGCGAATAATTTAGGGGTAAAATCGAGGTATTTCTCCGTTGACCATAGCTGCTCTTCTGGCCACAGGCCTTTTGTCGCTGGTTCATAGGCTTCTCCTTTTACTTTGGCCATCCCATAAGTAGTTTGCATTCCGGGCACGCCACATTGAACGCGGATAGCCTTAAAGCCCTGCTCTTTATGTCTTGCATAATCTTCAAGGACATCATTAATGGTGTGCCCGGTGGTATGGCAATAAACCATTACGCCCTCTCGCGACGCTCCTCCCAGGAGCTGATATAGCGGCATATTGGCAGCTTTGCCTTTTATGTCCCATAACGCCATATCAATAGCGGATATCGCCGACATCGTCACCGGACCGCGTCGCCAATAGGCACCTTTATAAAAGAACTGCCAGATATCTTCAATGCGCCGTGCGTCTCGCCCAATAAGCTGCGGACAAAGATGCTCTTTAAGATATGCGGCAACGGAAAGTTCACGACCATTCAGTGTTGCATCACCAAGCCCCGTGATGCCGTCTTCAGTGGTTATTTTAAGTGTGACAAAGTTACGCCCGGGGCATGTGACAAAAACGTCAGCCTTGATAATTTTCATATATCTATCCTTAACGAAGCGATTAACAGCCGCATAGATTTGAAACCAACCCAACCGGTGACAGGCTCCCATAGCACTTATTAGCGTCAAGGCAGGTTAAAGTAAAATAGCGCGACGCCATCTACCATACAAGTATTCATAATTTAAAAATTCCACTTAAATCACACTCTTTCATAATGTCTATATAAATTTGCAAATTGCCCTACGCTCAACCTCTCTTTTTATTCAACGCGGTAAAGAAAAATACGCCGCCGCATGGCCTGTATTCTGAAATCAGGTAAAATGTGGCGCAGTGGAATTCATCTATATAAGGAAATCATTATGATCTCGTCATTTTCCCGTCGCCTGACGATGATATTGCTGCCGGTATCTTTTGCTGCTTCTGTGTTAATGGGCGTGCCGGCGCAGGCGAAAACCGATCGTCTGGTTATTGAGTCCGGTGACAATGCGCTTAGTCGCCAGCATGCCGCAATGGAGAAAGAACAGTGGGACGATACCCGCAGCCTGCGTCGCAAGGTCAATCGCCGCACTGAAAAAGAGTGGGATAAGACCGACACCGCCTTTGACGCGCGCGATAATTGCCTGAAAAGCGCCAACGTTAATGCCTATTGGGAACCTGACACGTTGCGCTGCCTCGATCGATCTACCGGACGTACAATTCATCCTTAAGTTATACGGCGCTTCGTACCTTCGAAGCGCCAAAGTGGAGCGGCTATGTGCGAAACGATAAGCGTCAAACTACGTCCGCTGGAGCGTGAAGATCTGCGTTTTGTCCATCAACTGGATAACAATGCCAGCGTAATGCGCTATTGGTTTGAAGAGCCTTATGAAGCCTTTGTCGAACTGTCAGATTTATATGACAAGCATATTCACGACCAAAGTGAGCGTCGCTTTGTCGTTGAGTGCCAGGGCGAAAAAGCCGGTCTGGTCGAACTGGTTGAAATTAACCATGTTCACCGGCGCGCGGAGTTTCAGATAATTATTTCCCCCGAGCATCAGGGCAAAGGCTTAGCCACACGGGCGGCGAAGCTGGCTATGGATTATGGATTTACAGTACTTAACCTCTATAAGCTGTATCTCATTGTTGATAAAGAAAATGCGAAAGCTATTCATATTTATCAGAAGCTGGGATTTATGGTTGAAGGTGAGCTAATTCACGAGTTTTTTATTAACGGAGAGTACCGAAATACTATTCGTATGTGTATTTTCCAACATCAGTATCTGGAGCGCCATAAAACCTCAGGCTCTTCGCTGCTCAAGCCTACGGCACAATAAGCCGCATCCGGTTAGCTGCCGATTTGCACCGCGGGGTAAACTGTCGTAACTAACAAGAGCCTGGCGTCACCAATATGCTATTCTGCCTGCTTCAATCGGGATTGAAAGGAGCGACAATGAAACACATTATTTGGACAAGTACATTATTATTGTTAACCACCTCCCCGGTTCTGGCGACACAGAACTCCTGTGAGCGGCTAAAATCGAAAATTGAACAGCAAATTATTCGAAACGGCGTACCTGAGTCAGACTTCACGCTGACCATAGTTCCAAGCGATCGTTTGCAGAATACCCGTGGACAGGTCGTTGGCCATTGTGCAAACGATACGCAAAAAATTTTATATATTCGTCAGTCTGATTCTTCTGCAGCTGAAACTGACGAGGCTGTATCGCCTTAACCCGTGGGGCGATAGCGCCCCTCTTCCCACACTTTTCTTTCATTAAGCTCTATTTCATCGATAAAACGTACGCAACATTGACGAACGTTAAAAACTGATACTCCCAAGTGAGTAATACTTCCGCGCTATAAGTAAGTACAGACTGAATCTGCATCAGTCGCCTTTATATAAAAACAGCAGATGCTTCCCGGCGGGAAGCTGGAAGCCAATTGCGCGGAGTTAATTATGTCATCATCCCAACACCAGAGCGGAATTAGTCGCCGCACATTTATGAAAACCAGTACGCTGAGCGGCCTGGCGATTGCTGCACAAACTTTACCTTTACCTTTCGGTATGCGGCGCGCGGCAGCGGCCGTTAGTAATGCGCTGACAGCCGGAGAAGATAAAATTGTCTGGGGCGCCTGTTCAGTAAACTGCGGCAGCCGTTGCGCGCTGCGTCTGCATGTTCGTAATAATGAAGTCTGGCATGTCGAAACGGATAACACCGGCGAGGATATCTACGGTAACCATCAGGTTCGAGCCTGCCTGCGAGGCCGCTCAATCCGACGTCGCATTAATCATCCTGAACGTTTGAACTATCCTATGAAGCGCGTTGGTAAACGCGGGGAAGGAAAATTTGAGCGTATTTCCTGGGATGAAGCGCTGGATATATTGACCAGCCGGCTGCAAAAAACAGTTGAACGCCACGGCAATGAATCCGTGTATATCAACTATTCCTCCGGCGTCGTGGGGGGGAATATCACCCGCTCATCGCCCTATGCTTCATTAGTGGCACGTATGATGAACTGCTACGGGGGCTTTCTCAGCCACTATGGTACCTACAGCACCGCCCAAATCGCCTGCGCGATGCCATACACCTACGGCAGTAACGATGGAAACAGCACCTCCGATATTGAAAACTCGAAGCTGGTAGTTATGTTCGGCAACAACCCGGCTGAAACGCGTATGAGCGGCGGCGGTATTACTTATTACCTGGAACAGGCGCGCGAGCGTTCAAACGCCCGAATGATAGTTATTGACCCCCGTTATACGGATACCGCAGCGGGACGTGAGGACGAATGGATCCCCATCCGTCCCGGCACCGATGCAGCTCTGGTCGCCGGCCTTGCCTGGGTGCTTATCAAAGAAAATCTCGTCGACCAGCCTTTCCTCGATACCTATTGCATTGGCTATGATGAGAAAACGCTGCCAGAAGGCGCGCCTAAAAATGGTCATTATAAAGCCTGGATACTTGGCCAGGGTGACGATGGCATTGAGAAAAACCCTGAATGGGCCTCTCACATCACGGGCATTCCGGTCGACAGCATTATTAAACTGGCGCGCGAGATAGGTACAGCTAAGCCCGCTTATATTAGCCAGGGCTGGGGGCCCCAGCGTCAGGCCAACGGTGAACTGACATCACGCGCAATCGCAATGCTACCCATTTTAACCGGCAATGTTGGGATTAACGGCGGCAATAGCGGCGCTCGTGAGTCTACCTATAATATGACTATTGAGCGCATGCCGGTACTGGAAAACCCGGTGAAAACCAGCATCTCCTGCTTTAGCTGGACTGACGCTATCGCTCGTGGAACAGAAATGACGGCAACGCGCGATGGAGTTCGGGGGGCGGATAAACTGTCGGCGCCGATTAAATTCATCTGGAACTACGCTGGCAATACGCTTATTAACCAGCACTCTGACATCAATCGCACTCATGAAATCCTTCAGGATGAGTCGCTGTGCGAAACCATTGTTGTCATTGAAAACTTTATGACCTCGTCAGCGCGTTACGCCGATCTGCTGCTGCCTGACCTGATGACCGTTGAACAGGAAGATATCATCCCCAACGATTACGCCGGTAATATGGGCTATCTGATTTTTATCCAGCCTGCTACTACGCCGAAGTTCGAGCGCCGCCCTATTTACTGGATAATGAGTGAAGTGGCGCGGCGATTAGGCCCGGATGTGTATCAAAAATTCACTGAGGGCCGCACCCAGCGCGAATGGCTACAGCATCTGTATGCGAAGATGCGCGCGCGCGACGCAGACCTGCCCACCTATGAAGAATTGCGTAAAATGGGCATCTACAAACGTCGGGATCCGGCTGGGCATTTTGTCGCTTATCGCAAATTCCGCGAAGATCCGCAGGCAAATCCGCTGAAAACCCCATCGGGTAAAATTGAAATTTATTCGCAAAGGCTGGCAGACATCGCGGCTGCATGGCAGCTTGAAAATGACGAAGTGATTAGCCCGCTCCCGGTTTATGCCTCAACCTTCGAAGGATGGGATGCACCAGAGCGTAGCCAATACCCGCTACAAATGTTCGGCTTCCATTATAAAGCGCGCACCCACTCCACCTATGGCAACATAGATATTCTTCAGGAAGCCTGTCGCCAGGAAGTGTGGCTTAACCCGCTGGATGCCCAAAAGCGTAATATTAATAGCGGTGATATGGTGCGCGTATTTAACGGGCGCGGTGAAGTGCGGCTGTCGGCAAAAGTAACGCCGCGAATCATGCCGGGAGTTACCGCGATGGGCCAGGGCGCCTGGCATAGCGCCAATATGGATGGCGATCGCATCGACCATGGTGCCTGTATGAATACGCTGACCACCCACCGTACTTCACCGCTGGCTAAAGGTAACCCACAGCATACAAATCTTGTTGAAATCGAAAAAATTTAATATTACTTAATGGCAGATTCAACCTGCCTTCTTTGATTGACATGGCGGTACAAACCGCCATGAAGGGAATGTTATGCACACAGCTCATCTCACCAGATATCAAACTATTGCACTCACCGGGCGGGTTCTCGGAGCACTATTTTACTTTGAACCAACAAGTGACAACGTCACACCTGTCATTGAGATGCTGAAAACCGCCGACTGGGAAACTGAATGGCCGATACCATCGTCCGATCTACCTCACATTTCCACGTTGCTGGCACAGCAAAATCAGCCAAACGAAACGCTTTCTCAGGCATATCAGCGCTTGTTTATTGGTCCCTGGGCTTTACCATCTCCACCGTGGGGATCGGTATGGCTGGACCGCGAAAGCGTTCTCTTTGGTGATTCGACGCTTGCGCTGCGCGAATGGATGCAGCAGCATGGAATCTCGCATCACGGGAACCTTAATGAGCCGGAAGATCATTTCGGTTTACTGCTAATGCTTGCCGCATGGCTTGCGGAAGAACAGCAATTCAACCGCGTCGATGAATTACTGGCCTGGCATTTATTTCCCTGGAGCGAGCGTTTTCTTGCCTGTTTTATAAAGGGAGCGGAGCATCCATTCTGGCAAGGCGTGGGAGAACTGGCGCGTTTAACGCTGGCGGAATGGCGAAAAGAGTTGCTTATTCCGGTCCCTGACAAGCCTTTATATCGCGAATAGTTGCAGGTTCAACGCACGTCAGAAGTGACCACGTCACTATCCTGACGTGCATTTAAGATTACCTTTAGTCATACCTACCTACTGCCCCATTCCAGCGAAGCCGCAAGTCCGTTCATCGCACTCAGCGCCAGCGTAAATGTGCGCCTCAAACTGGAAGAGTCAGCCATCCCTTGCTATAGGTCAATAGCGTCTGTGTATCTTATGGCGCGAGCGCACCGCATGTTGAAGGCAGCACACCCTTTGTGCGCGCCCGGTATTGCTGTCTTTTGGTTCAACACTGCGGCTGCGATTTATAGAATAAAAGGAGATAACGGGCATGCCCTCAACGCTATTAAAGCGCACTTTATTTATCACATTGATCATTATTGCTGCAGCAGCATTACTTTTCTGGGGCATTGGAGCAGATACGCTAAAAGCGCGTAAGGTCGATCTGCTGTATTTGGGTCAGCGCCATATGCTATTAGTCTTCAGCTCAATGGCGCTGGCGCTGCTGGTTGGCCTACCTAGCGGTATATTACTCAGCCGGCCGTTTGCCCGGCGCTGGGCTGAATATGTGATGCAACTTTTTAATATTGGCAACACGTTGCCTCCGCTGGCCGTTCTCGCTCTGGCAATGGTAATTATCGGTATTGGCGATAAGCCAGCAATTGCCGCGCTGTTTTTAGCCTCCCTTCTTCCTATCGTGCGTAACACCTACGCCGGGCTGTGTTCGGTACCTGCTTCATTACTTGAGGCGGCCAAAGGTATTGGCATGACGCGCCAGCAGCGTCTTTGGCAGGTGGAACTCCCTAATGCATGGCCGGTTATTCTTGCCGGGATCCGCATTGCAACTGCGATTAATGTTGGCACGGCGCCGCTGGCGTTTCTTATTGGTGCCAACAGTTACGGTGAGCTTATTTTTCCGGGCATCTATCTGAACGATTTTCCCACTCTAATTTTAGGCGCAGCGGCAACGGCGATATTTGCATTAATCCTCGATATATTTCTCGCCACCCTGGGGCGCTGGTTAAGCCCACATACGTCCTGATGGAGAATTCTTAATGCCATTTTTCCACCGAGTTATCCTGCAATCGGTCATGGCGCTTGTCGCAATCGCTGCCGTTATTCCCGCATCCGCTGCGCCGCTGGTACTGGCAACAAAAAGCTTTACAGAACAGCATATTCTGTCAGCGATGACCGCGCTTTACCTGAGAAAAAAAGGATTTCAGGTTGAGCCGCGTACCAACATCGCTGCCGTCATTTCGCGCAATGCGATGCTGAACAAACAAATCGATATCACATGGGAATATACGGGCACCTCGCTAATTATTTTTAACCATATAAATAAGCGTATGACGCCAGAGCAAAGCTATACCACGGTGAAAAAGCTCGATGCTAAAAAAGGGCTGGTTTGGCTTAATCCTGCCGATATGAATAACACTTATGCGTTCGCCATGCAGCGTAAACGCGCGGAGGCGGAAAATATCCATACTATGTCAGAAATGGTCAGTAAGATTGAACATATCCGCCAAACTGACCCCGATAATAATTGGTTGCTGGGGCTTGACCTGGAATTCGCCGGGCGAAGCGATGGTATGAAACCATTGCAGAAGGCCTACCAAATGTCACTCGACCGGCCGCAACTCAGACAAATGGATCCCGGTCTGGTATACAACGCCATTCGCGATGGTTTTGTCGATGCCGGGCTAATCTACACCACCGATGGACGCGTAAAAGGCTTCGATCTGAAAGTTCTCAAAGACGATAAAAACTTTTTCCCGAGCTATGCGGTAACACCAGTAGTACGTAAAGAAATACTTGAGACGCACCCAGGCCTGGCCGAAGCGCTAAATACTTTGTCAGCCCTGCTAAATAACGACACGATTTCGACGCTTAATGCAGAAGTCGATATTCAGCATCGCTCGCCGCAGCAGGTAGCTCAGGCTTTTCTGCACCAAAAAGGGCTACTTTAAGGAGAGGTTATGGATACCCTGCACTATATGGCTGATAACGCGGGCTATCTGGCCTCGTTAACGCTTCAACATTTACTGCTGGTCGCTATCGCCGTGGGGCTGGCTATTGTTATTGGCGTCCCGCTTGGCATTTTAATCGTGCGCTACAAATGGTTGTCATCTCCTGTTTTGGGGCTGGTAACTGTTGTACTGACAATTCCTTCTATCGCATTGTTTGGCTTGATGATCCCGCTGTTCTCGCTGATTGGCCAGGGCATTGGCGTTTTACCTGCGGTCACCGCCGTTTTTCTTTATTCACTGCTGCCCATCGTGCGCAATACTTTCACCGCTATTGATAATTTACCTCCCGAACTTCGTGAGGCGGGCCGGGGCATTGGCATGACGTTCTGGCAGCGTCTGCGCTGGGTTGAGATCCCTCTTGCAATGCCGGTTATTTTTGGAGGGATCCGCACCGCGGTAGTCATGAATATCGGCGTGATGGCTATCGCGGCCGTAATCGGCGCCGGCGGGCTCGGCCTGCTGTTACTTAATGGTATCAGCGGCAGCGATGTACGCATGCTGATCGCCGGCGCCGTTCTCATCTGTCTGCTAGCCATCATCCTCGACTGGCTTTTGCACGGCGTGCAAAAAGCGCTCATGCGCTGGTAAGCAATACTGAAAATTTTTTATAACCGCCATCTGATTGCGGTAATGCATGTTCGGAGACGAGAATGATTAAACTGGAACACCTAACCCGTCAGTTCACTCAAAAAGGCGGTCAGAGTTTTAACGCCGTCGATGACGTTAGCCTTAATGTGCCAGAGGGTGAAATGTGCGTACTACTCGGCCCTTCCGGCTGCGGCAAAACCACTACTCTAAAAATGATAAATCGGCTTATCGCCCCCACAAGCGGAACGATAATGATCAATGGTCAGAACACCAGCGAGCTGGATACCGTTACGCTACGGCGCAATATTGGTTATGTTATTCAGCAAATCGGTCTATTTCCAAATATGACCATCGAAGAAAACATTACCGTCGTACCGCGCATGCTGGGTTGGGATAAAAAACGCTGTCGGGAACGGGCGCGCGAGTTAATGAGCATGGTGGCGCTCGATCCCAAACATTATTTGAACCGCTATCCAAAAGAGCTTTCCGGGGGCCAACAGCAGCGCATCGGAGTGATTCGGGCGCTGGCCGCCGATCCGCCGGTGCTGTTAATGGATGAACCCTTTGGTGCCGTCGACCCGATAAATCGGGAAGTGATCCAGAATGAGTTTCTGGATATGCAGCGTCAGCTAAAGAAAACCGTCATGCTAGTAAGCCATGATATTGATGAAGCACTTAAGCTGGGCGATCGAATTGCCGTATTTCGTAAAGGGAAAATCATACAGTGCGCCAGCCCGGATGAATTGCTGGCGAAGCCTGCTAACGAATTTGTCGGCTCTTTCGTTGGACAGGATCGCACCCTGAAGCGCTTACTGTTAGTGCAAGCCAGCGACGTTACAGACAGTCAACCAACGATTACAGCCAAAGCGCAAATGTCTCTGGCTGAAGCCTTTATGCTTATGGATGATAATGATATCCGGGCCATCACTGTAGTCGACAATGATGAGAAACCCTTGGGATACGTTAAACGCCGCGAGGCGCGCAGCGCCAGTGGCGTCTGCGCCGACCTTTTACATCCCTTCCGGGTGACCGGCAAGGCCGAAGAAAATCTACGCGTGGTGTTATCGAAGTTGTATCAACATAATACGGTATGGATGCCTATTGTGGATGAAGACGGGCGTTACAGCGGTGAGATTTCTCAAGACTACATTGCGGATTATTTAAGTTCAGGGCGCACGCGCCGGGCCTTAAATATTTCCCAAGGATAACCTCCCTTTGCCTGTGCGATGGAAGCGCGCAGGCGGCACCCAAAAGACAGGTTTTTGATGCCCAGTGCGGTATTCGCTATTTAATAGCGTTGAAAAACGGCATTACCTTTTGTCTTTGTCTTTGTCTTTGTCTTTGTCTTTGAAAGGTTGTACCAGGTAATATCAGCAGAGCGAATCAACCGCTCAGGATAAGGCAATGCCAAACGCCTCATCAGGCCGTTGAATAGATAGGTAAGCTGGATTGAATCCACAACGTAAAGAAAGATAGCTTTAGTCAGTATGCAACGGTTCATCGAACCCAATAAGAGAGCTTAGCTTACACGAAAGAGCGCTATTCCTTCTTATAACTATATTCAGTCTCGAAGGAATAGTGCCTCAGGATTTTATATTGCCTGGTTTGCTGCCGGCATGCGACCCAACGCACGATAAAGAATGTCCTGATATAAATATTGGGCTAAATCACGCTGTTCAGGGCGCGGTAGATAAGGTAACTCCCCTAATAATGGCGCGCTTAATTTTTTACTCAGAACGTCAATTATTTCCGCATAGTGCGCAAGCCCGGGATTAATTCGATTTGCCACCCACCCTAATAGCGGGAGGCCATCGCTGGCAATTGCCTGCGCCGTGAGCAGCGCATGATTAATACAGCCTTCCTGAATACCGACCACCAGCAATACCGGGAGCTGTTCCTGTACTACCCAGTCAGATAATGGGCGTAAGTCATTCATCAGGCTACGCCAGCCGCCCGTTCCTTCAACGACAACGCAGTCTGCCTGCATGTCTAGTTTGGCCAACCCTTCAGACAGCAGACCATAATTAATGGGACAACTATGCGCCACGCTGCTTTCCTGCTCGCTAAATGCGACGGGGTTAATGGCTTCATAAGGCAGGGCCAGCGAAGAAACGCTTTGTAAAACCAGCGCATCTTTATTGCGCAGCCCTTCTTCCGTCTGCTGACTTCCTTTCGCTACCGGCTTATACCCTACGACGCATTCGCCGTCAGCGGCCAGCGTCTGAAGTAGTGCACGAGACACCACAGTTTTCCCCACTGCGGTATCCGTTCCCGTAATAAAGAAACGCTTAAGCATAAAGCACTCCGGCCGTTGAGACCTGAAAATATCAAAAAACAAAATAATTCAGCGACGGAAGTCTAAAAGAAGAGCGTTATAGCCGGTTTGAGATAGCGCAAGCTTTCTTGGAAATATGTAAAAATGTTAGCCTTGCAGCAAACGAATTAATAACGTTCCGTTATACAAAGCGTCCTTAATCAGCGCCGCGGCGGCCATCCGGCCCTGATTATTAAAGCGCGTACCGACAAGTTGGATGTCCTGGCTATAGGCTGGCAGCGCCTGACGTCGGACACAGTCGTGAATAACCGGATATAAAATTGAAGCAGCCTGATTCAACGGAGAACCGATAAGTACTTTTTGAGGATTAAATAAATTAACCATAATGGCCAGGATGCGCCCGACGCTGGTGCCTACTCCGGAGATAATATCGCAAGCCAGCCTGTCCCCGTTCAGTGCGGCATCGCAAAGTGAAGCAATAGACAATGGGCGCTCATGCAACAGAGAACGCATCGAATGAGACATTTGCTGTCGCGCAAGTTCCAGAATGCTTTCAACGCTGGCAATGGTCTCAAGACAGCCATTATTCCCACAATAACAGCGCCTGCCATAAGTATCGACCTGAGTATGGCCTATCTCCACCAGGCTACTACTCCCGGCGTGCAGCAGCCGACCATCGGTGATCACCCCCGCTCCCACATTATCGTCAATCACAAGCTGAATAACGTCGCTGGCGCCTTTCGCCGCACCAAACATCGACTCTGCAAGAGTCCAGGCGCTAATGTCATGCTGGATAAATACGGAAACGCCAATATGCTCCTCAAGAGTAGCGCGCAGCGGCATATCGTGAACCCCTTCATATAAAGGCATCCGGCGCACAATGCCCCGCCCCGTATCAACAATTCCCGGGAGAGTAATGGCCACCGCCGTCAGGCGTTCAAGCATTGATTGATTGCGAGTAAAGAAATTATCGATACTACGTACGATGCGCGATAACAATGAGGATGCTTGTTCAGGGATATCAGGTGACAGAGCCTCGATTTCGGCGATAACCACCGCCCCGCTCAAATCATGTAATGCCAGCGCAATATCGCCGCGCCCCAGACGCACCGCCAGATAGTGCCAGCCTGCGGTGGCGACATTCAACCCCGTTGCCGGTCGGCCCCGAGCCCCGGATTCCGGGATTTCGGTTTCCTGAACTAAATGAGCATCCAGCATTTCACGGACAATTTTAGTAATACTGGCAGGTGCCAGTTGAGTAAATCTGGAAAGATCGATGCGCGATACTGGCCCTAAAGTGTCGATCAGGTGATATACCATCCCGGTATTCGTTTGCTTAATCTGATCAATATGTCCCGGCTGACTTTCGGCCACCACGTCCGACTCCCTTATTTTCACGCTTCGAAATAATATACAGGTCATCTGCTAATGACACGGCGGCAGGTGCATTTTTTTACTTCGGCTTGTGATTCACCGCACATTCCCTTACGGTTTCAGCGGTTAGCAGAGCGGCAAAGCGCTTCGCTACGGCAGGCATTTCGCGGTAGCGCGGCCAAACAAGCCACAATTCAGAGACTGCGTCCGGTTCAAGGATAGGCAACCAAACCACATCCTTTAATCCCACTCGTCCAAAAGAGGCAGGCAAAATAGAAACACCAAGCCCGGCGCCCACCAGGCCAATAATTGTCATTGCTTCACCCACCTCCTGAGTGATAAACGGCGTATAGCCATAGCGATGCAACAGGCCAAGAATGTCATCATATAAGCCGGTTCCAACGCGTGGGTCAAAAAAAACAAAAGGCTCTTTTACCAGGGCCGCCAGCGAAACGGTATTGCTTCGCGCCAGCGGATGCGTAGAAGGCAGCATCGCAAGCAAGGGCTCACGTAAGATAAGTTCCCATGCAAGGCTATCGGGTAGAGTGGTATTGCGCATTATGCCTAAGTCCAGATCTTCATCATGGAGCGGCGCTATTTGCGCACGCGTGTTCATTTCACGCGTCTGAATATGCACGTCCGGAAAGTTGCGGCGAAATGACGAAAGCGCCTGCGAAATGGGCCGAATGAACGGCGCTGATGAGGTAAAACCCAGCCGCAGCTCTCCGCTCTCACCGTGATGCAACCTCCCGGCGCGGGCAGCGGCAGCCCCCACCAACCCCAGAATTTGGCGCGCATCAATTAAGAAATGCTGCCCGGCTAAGGTTAAACTAACGCGACGATTCGTGCGCGTGAAGAGACGTGCGCCGATAGTCTGCTCAAGAAATTTAATTTGCTGGCTAAGAGGAGGTTGGGAAATATTTAGCCGAATAGCCGCGCGCCCAAAATGCAGCTCTTCCGCAACGGCGACAAAATAACGCAAGTGGCGCAGCTCAATATTCATTTGTAAAACGTCTTATTTGAGATGAGTAATATATTAGACAGAATAATTATCGCTTTTTATTCTATTGTCAGCCCCTCCGTTCACCTTTTTTATCAGGGAATTATTCGTGAACCGCTCAACTTTAGCGAAGTCGGCCGCACGCCCTTCCGCCTCCAATTATATAAAACGCGGGCAGCCTGCCTTTATGCGCGTGACGCTGGCGCTATTTTCCGCCGGTCTGGCCACTTTCGCACTTATATATTGCGTACAGCCCATTTTGCCGGTGTTATCATACGAATTTAATATTACGCCAGCGGGCGCCAGCGTATCGCTTTCGGTCACTACCGCCTTTCTGGCAGCGGGCATGCTTTTCACCGGCCCTGTTTCTGATGCTATGGGACGCAAGCCCGTAATGGTAGCAGCTCTGCTGCTTGCTTCTGGCTGCGCCCTGCTTTCCACACTTATGAGCGCCTGGGAAGGCATTTTAATTACGCGCGCATTAACCGGACTTGCGCTGAGCGGTGTCGCTGCCGTTGGAATGACCTACCTGAGCGAAGAGATGCATCCCAGCGTTGTCGCGTTTTCTATGGGGCTTTATATCAGCGGTAACTCTATCGGCGGCATGAGCGGACGCCTGCTTAGCGGTGTCGTTACCGATTTTTTTGGCTGGCGTGCAGCGCTCGCCATCATCGCCTGTTTTTCACTGGCCGCAGCTTTTATGTTTTGGAAAATATTGCCGGTCTCACGCCACTTTCGCCCCACACCATTACGACCGCGTACTCTGTTTATTAATTTCCGGCTGCACTGGCGCGACGGCGGCTTGCCGTTACTCTTTGTCGAAGGTTTTTTATTGATGGGCGCATTCGTCACATTATTCAATTACATCGGATATCGCCTTATGCAGGCCCCCTGGCACGTCAGCCAGGCGGTGGTGGGTTTGCTTTCAGTCGCTTATCTCACCGGAACGTGGAGTTCGCCAAAGGCCGGTACACTAAGTGCGCAATATGGCCGCGGGCCGATTATTTTACTTTTCACCGGTCTGATGCTGCTCGGTCTGATACTTACGCTGCCTCAATCGCTGTGGGTTATCTGTGCCGGAATGCTGCTGTTTACCACCGGTTTTTTCGGCGCTCATTCCGTTGCCAGTAGCTGGATAGGCACCCGTGCCCGACGCGCGAAGGGGCAGGCCTCATCGTTATATCTGTTCAGTTACTATATGGGGTCCAGCCTTGCGGGTACCTGCGGCGGGGTGTTCTGGCACAAATATGGCTGGCACGGCGTCGCGGCTTTTATCGCAGCCCTGCTGATTGCCGCACTGTTAGCCGGACGCCGGCTCACTCTCCGCAAGGTGTAAAATATAGCGCTCGATATCCCTGATTAGCACCTGCTCCGGCGAACAGATAGACCGGAAATTATTGCGAAATTATGGTAAATTGCCCGACAATTTGTTGGGTCTTAACGGTTAAACTTTAGATAATGTCGAAATTTTGGACGAAAGACGAAACTCTGTGGAGTTTTGCTTTATATGGTACGGCTGTAGGAGCAGGTACGCTGTTTTTACCTGTTCAGTTAGGTTCTGCGGGTGCAATGGTTTTACTTATCACCACGCTGGTTGCATGGCCGCTAACGTATTGGCCTCATCGGGCTTTGTGTCAGTTCATTCTTACTTCCGGCGCTCCGCGGGGAGAAGGCATTACCGCCGCCATGAAGCACTATTATGGCCCTAAAATTGGCCAGGCGCTGAATGCGCTCTATTTTGTCGCTTTCTTCGTGGTCATATTGATTTATGCCGTCGCGATTACCAATTCGCTTACAGAACAGCTTGCCAGGCATATGGCTATCTCTACGGGTATTCGCATCCTGGTGAGCTTCATTGTCGTTGCTTTGCTTAATCTGATTTTCCTGACCGGGCGCCATATTACTATTAAAGTAATGGGGTTTCTGGTATTTCCTCTTATCGCTTATTTCCTGTTTTTATCCGTCTGGCTAACCGGTAGCTGGCAGGTGGCCCCCTTTGTGCAGCAACTGACGGTTACGCCACATACTCTGCATGAAATTTGGATCTCTATTCCAGTTATGGTGTTTGCATTCAGTCATACACCGATTATTTCAACCTTCGCGATTGACCGACGAGAGCGTTACGGCGAGAACGCCATGGCAAACTGCAAAAAAATCATGAAGGTCGCTTACCTGGTTATTTGCCTGAGCGTGCTGTTTTTTGTGTTTAGTTGTCTGCTGGCCATCCCTGCCGATAATATTCAGAATGCTAAAGAAAGTGGAGTGACTATTCTTTCCGCCCTTTCTGCAATGCCAGCCGCGCCGAAATGGCTGGGAATATCCGGCATTGTGGTCGCCATTATCGCGATGTCGAAATCGTTCCTGGGGACTTACTTCGGCGTGATTGAGGGAGCAACAGCCATGCTGCAGTCAACGTTAAACCGCGCTGGCATCATAAAGAGCCGTGCGTTTAATCGCGCACTTTCAATTATGGGCGTATCGGCCATTACTTTTACCGTTTGCTGTATAAATCCAAATGCTATTTCAATGATTTCAGCAATAAGCGGGCCAATGATTGCCGTTATTTTGTTCATTATGCCAACATTGGCTACATTTATTTTCCCGGCGCTGAAGCCGTGGCGCTCGCCAGGCAATCTGATAACACTGATTGTCGGTCTGCTTTGTGTTTCGGTTATCTTCACCGGATAACTTTCCTTCAGCGGCGCGTGGCTGGCGCGCTGCTGATAATGACGCTTTTCGCCATTGGGCTACACTTTTTAAGCACCTAATACCTACACCTGCCATATATTTCGTTACACGCCGATACCAAATACTTACGAAAAGTCACAGGGCTGATGCATATATTCAGACACGCTTCTTTTAAAAGTGCGATGCCTTATAACGATGACAATACGGTAATAGAAAAAACATTCGCGCGGCTCACCGCCACAATGATGGGCTGCAAAGGCATTCGATTGAGATAAGACTGCCTTGGCGCCGATTAAAACCGCAGTACAATATAAACACTGAATAGGCCCGCGCGCTAAAAATAGCGTCACGCAAAACAGGCAGTTCAAAAGGCGCAGGCTGTCAAATATCACATAAAAATCACGCTGAAAGATTCTGCTAATAAAATGGCTTAACCCACTGCCTGACCACCGTATGAACAGATATGTTGTATTCTGGTACCGGGCGGTACAAATAAAATAATACGGCGTCGGTTGTCAACAACGGGTAAAAAGTGATCCACTTACCGTCACCACCAACGGTCTA
>CALYPF010000055.1 GCA_945271245.1 uncultured Enterobacteriaceae bacterium
AGACCGTTGGTGGTGACGGTAAGTGGATCACTTTTTACCCGTTGTTGACAATTTTATTGAATTTCAATAAAAAGCATGAATTCATTCGCTAGAGTGAGTATAGCGGAAAGGTGAAAAAGAGAGCGCAAAAAACGCAATATTAAAGTCAAAGTATAAACATATCTTATTGATATTTATATCAAATGGCTGGCTTTGAGCAAAAAGATTCATTTCGGATTGTTTACAAGGAAGTGATACACTACTTCATAAATTTGAGAAGTATGGACAGTTTACGGGTAGCTATGAGCCTGGGGCGGTAGCGTGCCTATTTCATTACTTCCATTCATTACATATCTGGTGAGGGATTTGTGGAAGAGCCGGTTAATAAGATCCTCGTTATAAAAATGCGTTTTCATGGCGATATGTTACTGACAACGCCGGTAATTAGTTCATTGAAGCAACATTATCCAAATGCCCAAATCGACGTCTTATTGTATGAAGATACCATTCCTATTCTTTCTGAGAATGTACAAATTGGTTCATTATATGGTGTTGCGAAAAAGAGTGCGGGTGTGTTGGAAAAAGTCAGTAACTTTTTAGACCTTCTCCAGCAATTAAGCGCTAATCGCTACAATATCATTCTTAACCTCACCGATCAGTGGATGGTGGCACTACACATGCGACTCATTCCTGCAGAGATAAAAATTTCTCAGGATTATGCGCATCGTCAAACCACCTTTTGGAAAAATAGCTTCACTTGCCTGGCACCGATAACAGGGGAGCATATTGTCGAGCGTAATTTATCAATACTGTCAGCGCTGGGTATTAAGGATTTTTATACCAAAACGACGATGAGTTATAAGCCTGAACACTGGCATGAAATGGAAATCATATTAAATGAAGCCGGTGTTCACGGGCAGTATGTTGTCATACAGCCAACCGCCCGCCAAATATTTAAATGTTGGGATGAGGACAAATTTTCAGTAGTCACAGATGCTCTCCAGGCTCAGGGATATAAAGTAGTGTTAACCTGCGGGCCGGGAGATGATGACTTAGTGTGCGTAAATCGTATTGCTGATGAATGCGAGCAGCGCCCCATCACTGCGTTGGCAGGAAAAACGCAGCTGCCAGAGCTGGCGGCGCTTATCGATCATGCTGCGCTTTTTATTGGAGTTGATTCTGCTCCTATGCACATGGCTGCCGCGCTCGATACGCCCATCGTGTGTCTATTTGGTGCGACCGACCGCGTATTTTGGCGTCCATGGACGGATAACGCGATTCAGTTGTGGGCTGGAGATTATGCGGAAATGCCAGAACGCGAAGAGTTGGATCGGAGCCAAAAATATCTGTCAGTTATTCCTGCAGAGGATGTTATTGCGGCGGCGAATCAGATGTTAAATTCGAATAAAGCCGAAGACGAAGTTGAGGGATCTGAACCTATCCGTGAGTCTGGAAGTGCAACATGATAATCGCGTTTTGCCTGTATAAGTATTTTCCGTTTGGCGGCCTGCAACGTGATTTTATACGTATTGCTAAAACGGTAGCGGCCCGAGGGCATAGCGTTCGCGTGTATACCCAATCCTGGCAAGGGGAGTGCCCTGCAGAATTCGAACTCATCGTAGTACCGGTTCATGCGCGAACAAACCACGGGCGAAACGCGGAATATTATGCATGGGTACAGGCACATTTGCATAAGCATCCTGTCGAACGGATTGTTGGATTTAATAAAATGCCCGGCCTGGACGTTTATTATGCAGCCGATGTGTGCTACGCCGAAAAAGTAGCACGCGAAAAAGGGTACTTGTATCGCCTGACTCCACGCTATAAACACTTTTCTGCCTTTGAGCGCTGTGTATTTGAGCCTGGTGCGAAGACCCAGCTTCTCATGTTAACTGAAAATCAGATCACGGATTTTCAGCGTCACTATAAGACCGAATCAGGGCGTTTTCATTTGCTCCCCCCCGGAATTTATCCCGATCGTAAATATGACCATCAAATACCTAATGCCAGGGCTATTTATCGGCAGAAAAATGGGATAGACGACAAGCAATTATTAGTATTACAGGTAGGGTCCGATTTTAAACGTAAAGGTGTTGATCGCAGCATTGAAGCTGTTTCGGCCCTACCAGAGAAGATACGTTCGCGCACGCAACTCATGGTTGTTGGCCAGGATAAACCGGACCGTTATATAGCTCTGGCGCGTAAGCACGGCATAGCCGGCCAGGTCAGTTTTTTTGCCGGGCGTAACGATATTGCTGAGCTTATGGCATCCGCTGATTTATTGATTCATCCCGCCCGACAGGAGGCTGCAGGGATCGTGCTTTTGGAAGCGATCGTTGCCGGGTTGCCGGTAATTGTGACTGAAATATGCGGCTATGCGCCCTACATCGTCGCTGCACAATGTGGCAGGGTTATCGCCTCGCCTTTCCAGCAAAGCAAATTAAATGAAATACTTGGCCAGGCATTAATGCAGGATACCCGCCGAGGTGAGTGGGCGGCTGCTGCGCGCCATTATGCTGATACCGAAGATTTATATAGCCTACCTGAAAAAGCGGCAGACTTGATAATAGGTGAGCCTAATGCTTGATTTAAAAGAGCCATTTTCCACTCTCTGGCGTAATAAAGATGCGTTTAGAGAGGTTGAGCTTCTAAAGGGTGAGATCTTCCGCGAACTGGAAACGCGGCGCACTCTGCGTTTTGAGTGTGAAGAGAAAAGCTATTTCCTGAAGCTACATAAAGGTACGACATTAAAAGAAGTTATTAAAAATCTCATTTCTCTTCGCCTGCCTGTATTGGGTGCGGACAGAGAATGGAAGGCTATCCATCGTTTAGAAAGACTGGGCGTAGACACGATGGTTGGCGTGGCGTTTGGGCAAAAAGGATTAAACCCTTTACGTCGTACTTCTTTTATTATTACCGAAGATCTTACTCCAACAGTTAGCCTGGAAGAGTATTGTGCTGATTGGGTGCTACATCCGCCGAAACCTCACATTAAACGTATGCTAATAAAGCGCGTCGCTGAAATGGTGCGAGATATGCACTATGGCGGAGTTAATCATCGCGATTGCTATATCTGTCATTTTCTTTTACATCTACCTTTTGATGGAGAAGAGGAAGACCTGAAGATATCGATAATAGATTTACATCGTGCCCAAATTCGGCATCGAGTACCGAAACGATGGCGAGATAAAGATCTTATCGGATTGTATTTTTCCACGTTAAATATTGGACTGACGCAAAGAGATATTTATCGTTTCCTTCGGGTTTATTTTCAAATCGACCTCCGAAAAATTTTAACGTTAGAAAGTAATTTCATAAAAAAAGCTCAAGTCAAAGCACAATATATTCATGATAGAACCAGAAGAAAATCCCTTTAATAGTCTTGATAACATAGATGTCTACTGGAGGAGTTATGTATTTTAATAGGCATGAGATTATCAAAGAGATCATAGCATTTGGTTCGCACTCTAATAAGATAGAAAGTGTTAAGCACATCGCCTATGGCACTGACGCTAGATTTCTGGTTGGTTGCAAAATCTCAATATCCTCGATATTACAACAAAATAAAGAACATGATTTTTGTTTTCATATTTTTACAGATAGCATTGATAAAAATGATTTAATAAAAATCAAAGAGATGGTTGAGACAAGCTCTACAGTTATCAAAATATATATTATTAAAACAGATAAATTAGAAAATCTCCCCAAAAATAAACTATGGTCAATTGCTATATATTATCGTTTGTTAATTGCGGATTTTTTCTATGGAGAAGTAAATCGTATACTTTATCTTGATTCGGATATTATTTGTAAAGGTGATATCTCAGAACTATTTTCGCTCAATATCAATAATAATTATGTTGCAGCTGTAGCAGAGCGTAATAATGAATGGTGGGCGAAAAGATCTCACGATCTGGGTGTAAGTAAGATTAAAGATGGTTATTTTAATAGTGGTGTTTTAGTTATTAATATTAATGAATGGAAAAAAGGAGATATTACAGGAAAGGCTATTTTGACATTAAATAATATAAAAGATTTTAAAGGAATTATTTACTATGACCAGGATGTGTTAAATATATTGACTGCTGGCAGCGTAGTTTTTATAGATAAAATATTTAATACGCAATATAGTCTAAATTATGAATTAAAAACTGAATCAGTTTGTCCGATAAATGAGAATACTCGACTTATTCATTATATAGGTCCATGCAAGCCATGGCATAGTTGGGTTGCTATGTATGATGCTGCTCAATTTTATAGAGACGCTAAAGAAGTATCGGTTTGGGAAAATGATAGATATATTTCTCCTAAAAATAGTATGCAATATCGTTATGCCGCAAAACATAATTTTCATCAAAATAAATATGTTCATGGATTATTTTTATATTTAAAGTATTTTATCTCAAAATTAATATAATAATTAGGATGTAAAATGAAAAATTTTATCAAAGATACATTTACCTTAGGCGATACAAAAGTAAGGAACCAACAAATCGCTTTAAATATCGAGTATGGCGTGGATAAGAATTTTATATTTGGAACAGCAATCTCAATTACGTCAGTACTTATAAATAACGAAGATATACCTCTGGCATTTCATATATTCACTGATTCTATTGATAGCGACAATCTGGATAAATTTAACCAGTTAGCGAAATTATATAATACAATGATAACTGTTTATATAATTGACCCTATGACTTTGAGTTACTTACCTGTTTCTGATTTCTGGAGCCATGCGATCTATTTTAGATTATTAGCTTTTGATTATCTTAGTAACATTTTAGGGAAAGTATTATATGTAGATGCTGATATCGTCTGTAAGGGGAGCCTTTCATCTCTGTTAAAAATCTCTCTGGAAGAAAAATTCTCGGCGGTAGTACCCGATCTGGAAAAGACCAGAGAAAATAGCGCCAAGCGATTGGGAGTTGAAGAATTCAATGAAACATATTTTAATTCAGGATTAATTTACGCTAATTTAAATAAATGGGAAGAAAATAATTTATCAGAGTATATATTTTTATTATTAAAAGGTAATACTAAATTTGGTAATTTAAAGTATTTTGATCAAGATGCTTTAAATATTGCCTTTGGTAATAATAATATTTATCTCTCTCGAGATTTTAATTGTATATATTCAATTAAAAATGAACTTAAGGCAAGAAATAACTCCGATTATAAAAATACAATAAAAGAATCAACTGTTTTTATTCATTATACTGGTGTCACAAAACCATGGCACAAATGGGCCAGTTATGAGTCAACATCATTTTTTCATCAGGCACTTCTGCGCTCTCCCTGGAAGGACAGCCCTTTAAAAGATGCAAGTACCAGAAGTGAATATCAGAAGCGTTATAAGCATGAATTAAGGCAAAGGAAATATATTTATGCATTAATGCATCTAATTAATTATAAATTAAAACATTGAAGCGGCTTGAATATGATAACGTATAGAAAGATTTTAGGTTATAAAGTCTACTTGAAAGATGATAATCATAAATATATTGATATCTTTCTGAATGCAATAAAGTATAAGGTTGAATGTGTAAAGGTCCTAAGAAATATTGATGACACCAAAGTTTCTCTAATCAGAACCGAGCATGGTCTCTATATTTTTAAAGTTTTTGCACCTAAATCTAAAAAGCTAGAACGTTTTTTGAAGTCCTTTGTAAAAGGAGATTATTATAAAAACCTTATCATTCAGACAGATAGGGTTAGGGAGAAGGGTAACGAATTCCCGAATGATTTTTATCTTCTTGCTGAAAGGAAAATACTTAATTACGCCAGTGTATTTATTATGCTAATTGAGTATATAAATGGCATTGAATTGGATGATATGGAATGTATTAGTGAAGAGATAAAAACTGAAATAAAACAGAAGATGGATAAACTTCATTCAGATAAAATGTTATCAGGTGATCCGCATCGTGGGAATTTTATTGTTGAAAAGAGCGGTGTTAGGATAATAGATCTCTCGGGTAAGTATTGTAATTCCCAACGAATGGCAAAAGATAGGCTAGCAATGGAACGCCATTTAGGCATAAAGAATGATAAAAAAGATGTTGGTTATTATCTGGTCGTTTATAAATTAAAGTTACGTAATTTTCTTAAAAAAATAAAAGGAAAGAAATGAGTGGCTTTATCTCTGGGAGATGGTAAATGTTAAAAATAATGAAAGATAGCATACAAAAAACCTATATGTTTGGTACCGATCTAGCTAATACGGACTCAGTATTAAACATTGCCTATGGCGTCGACAAGAATTTTATGTTCGGTGCTGCAATTTCAATGCAATCAATATGTGATTATAATAGTACTTTGAACTTAAAATTTCACATATTTACCGACTATATAGATGATGAATATTTAGCTCGTGCTGAGTTATTTTCTAAAAAGAGTAATGTTCATCTTTCTATTTATGTTGTATCCCAAGATTTTGTAAAAATATTTCCAAGCGTTAAACAATGGTCTCATGCCACTTTTTTTCGATTTCTTGCTTTTGAAAAGCTTAGTTATATTTGTGATAGAGTTTTGTATATAGATGCTGATGTGATTTGTAAAGACGATATATTATCGCTTAATGAATTAAATTTTGATTCAGAAAAATACGTTGCAGTTGTTAAAGACAATGCCTATATGCAAGGTAAACCGGCAGAAAGGCTCAATGTTCCTGGCTTGGCAGGTAACTATTTCAATGCGGGTGTAATATACCTTAATCTCTCTGAATGGAAACGAAGAGGGTTTATACATAAAGCCATTAGTATGCTAAATGATGATCCTAACCATATGAAATATAAATGTCTTGATCAAGATATACTTAACATTCTTTTCTTTGGAGGATGTATTTACCTTAATAATGCATTTAATCAACTTTATGGAATAGATTATGATCTACGTAATAAAAGTGGTTCCGAATACCTGAAAAGTATAAAAAGTGATACAAAGTTGATCCATTATGTTGGCATCACTAAACCATGGCATACATGGGCTACTTACCCTAGCGGGAAATTCTTTCGTGATGCTTATAATCATTCTGCATGGTTTGATATTCCCTTATTGGATGCTAGTGGTGAAAAGCAATATAAAGTGAGATTCCGACATTCCTTTAAAAAAAGACTTATTTCTCAATCAATTATCTATTATATAAAATATCAAACTGTAAAGGTTTTGAATAAATTAGGTTCTAAGTAATAACGGAAAATTTGGAGCGTATGATGGCGGTTCCTATTTATGTCGTTTCTTTATTAAAAGATAAAGAACGTCGAAAAAAAATCTCAGATGATTTCAAGAAAATAGATATCGATTTTTCCTTTTACGATGCCATTGATGCTAAATGTTCTGAAAATAAAACTCTTATAGAAGAAGTTCGTTTGAGCGGTGGGGATGCAGCTGAAATGAGTGATGGCGAGATTGCTTGTGCATTAAGTCATCGTAGCGTTTACCATGATATTCTAATTAAAAATCATAATTGGGCTATTATACTTGAAGATGATGTCATTATTGATGATCAGCTAGGTTATTTCTTCGATTTGTTGAATTCAGAAAAAATAAATAAACTGAATAATGACGATCTTTATATTCTTGGTGGGCAGAAAGGATTGCATGACTATCCCGTAATTGCCACGAGTTTATTCACTTTTGTTGATTTTGGGAAGATAAAATTAAGAAGAGTGACCTATAATCAACATAAAATTAGACGAACTTGCAGTTATCTAATTAGTCAAGAAATGTGTGGGAAAATACTAAACTTAGCGAAGAAAGATGGTATATTTCGTGCCGATGACTGGAAGAGAATGAAGAGAAATGGAGTTATAAATAACTTTTTCCTGTCTGAAATAATAGAACATCCAATTGTATGTGAATTAAATAGTCACCTTGAGGCAGAACGTAATTTAAGAACAATCAATAAAAAGTCTCTAAGAAGTAAAGTTAATTTGTTTCTGAAAAAATCTAGAGCTTGGCTTCGGACTTTCTTTTTCTCTTTTTCAGCCTAATATGTTTATTATATCCCGAGAAAACTAATATGATTGAACTCCTTCTAAGAAGGTATATCCCAATAATAATTTTTATTTTTCTTTCGCTTGGATTTATTTCACTTTCAATTGATCCGCATATCGCAAATAAAGCAATTACTATCGCTGGCTTACTGTCGTTAGCTCTTGTTTCTTTTAATGTAAGATATTATCTACTGCTGTCAAAGGGAATGAAGTGTTTTTTCTTGTCATTATTATTCCTTGGGTGTCTTAACCTGCTTTGGTATGGCTACTTCAAAACACCTGAAGCAATATATAAGAATGCATATCGTGGGTATCTTGAAGCGGGAAAAATGTTATTTTTTAGCGCATTTATACTTCTGGTAATAACCAAAAGAGAGATATTCTCTAGCTATAACTATTTTCTGATACCTGCTTTAACAGGGCATATTATTTTGTTAATAAGGGCATTCTATCAAGGCGCCTACTTGAATATTGATCGCATCCCTCTGTCTGCAATGGATGCTGTCCCTGGAACTATGGGGGCCGCTACTATTGCTGCATATATGATCACTTTCTCATCACTTTATGCGTTACTGACTTTACTTAAATCTAATTTAAAATATAGATTACCTCTTTTTTTCATTATTTTTATACTGAGTTTTTCTGCAGTGACGATGACTGGAACAAGATCTGCAATTTTTACTTTACCGTTAATAACTGCTATTGCGCTTATATTTTCTTATAAAGATAAGCGAAAGGTAATTAAGATTATCCCTGTATTTGTTATATTGGTTTTGGCATGCGGATTATTGTTTAATAAAGCAATCACTTCCAGAGTAAATTTAGCCTATAAAGATGTTGAGCTTTATAAAAAAGGTAAAGCATCTACATCTATAGGTGCACGTTTTGCGATGCTAGAAGGTGGGTTTTTAGTTACTGAGAAAGACTTAACGTGGCAATCATTGGAAGATAGGGGAAGAAAAATCAAACAATTATCTCAGGAAAATAAAATATTCAATAGTGTTTCTGCTTATTTGGACGTACACATGCATAATGAGTGGATTGAAGCTTTATCGACAAAAGGAATTATTGGAATAATCATCCTCGTATTTTTCTATATATCACTAGCATATTACTCTTTTTCAGAGAAAGAGCCGTTAATTTTAACATTTCTTATAGCAATGCTACTATTTGGTATAAGTGATGTAATTATGCATGCTAAGCCTATTCCTTCATCATGGTTGACTACGTTGCTATTATTTTGCTCCCTTATATCGGAAAGAAGAAATAGAACTATTTAGCCTCTGAGGCCAACACATTAATGTTGGCCTTATTGTTAATATAATTGGATATTTATAATAATCTCAAGAGAGAAAGTTTTTTATTGCTTGACTAAGTAAAGTTACTGATAGTTTTTTAAGCTCCCCGCCTTGCGCACGACATGCGATTTGATGCTTTCCATACCCACCAATTAGCCCAGGATCTGTAGGGCCATATAAAGTGATATTTGGGCAATCCAGCGCGGCGGCCAGATGGCTTAACCCCGTATCTACAGAAACAACGAATTTTGCGCCTGCAAGTATTCTCGCGATGGATTCGAGATCCAGCTTGGGCAACACTTCAGCATATTTGAACCCTTCCGCTAAACGCCTGGCGCGTTCTTCCTCATGCGGTGCACCCCAGGGGAGTTTAATCTTTAACCCCGTTGGCCCCATCAGCGCGATAAGTTCCCGCCAGTGCTCTTCTGGCCAGTGTTTATCCTCTCGAGTAGTTGCATGTAAGAAAACGGCGTATTTTTTTTCGTCCGTTAAATTTAAACCCGCAAAATGGCTTGAAATGGCGTAATCACCCTGTTCTGCGGGTTTTTGATAGCCCAGGCTTTTGGCGAAGAGCTCCCGGGTACGCTCAACGGCATGTTGGTTTTTCGGTACTGAGTGGCGGCGCTGATAGAACAGTGTCGCTAATGGCTCTCGGGCACTGCGCCAGTCAAAACCGTGGCGAACGCCTTTTGCATGATGAGTGACCAGAGCCGCGCTTTTTACTAACCCCTGCGCATCAATGACGGCATCATAGCGTTCTGAGCGGAGCCTGCGACGAAATGCGGCACGCTCAGCGCGAACTGCTGATGAAAACCAGGATTTACGCCAGCGGCGTATAGCTACGGGGATAACATTGCTAACCGCCGGATGCCAGCCCGGTATTTGCGCGAAATTTTCTTCAACCACCCAGTCAAAATGAATTCCGGGAATTGCCTTTGCAGCATCGGTTAGGGCTGGAAGAGTGTGCAGAACATCGCCCATAGACGATGTTTTTACGATCAACACGCGCATAAACTACACCTCTTTGTTATTTAATAGACCGTGCAGTTCATTTAAAACACGCTTAGGGGAAATATCTATCAGGCTTTGGTGATAGCCTTCATCCGCAGCTCCTTTGCGAATTTTATGATAGCCACTGATTAGGCGGATTACCCGCGCCTTGTTTGATAGCGGTGGCGTGAAGTCCGGGCTGCTAGGGCCATATACCGCTACCAGTGGGCGGCCTAGCGCGGCCGCAACATGCATCAAGCCTGAATCATTAGTGACTATAGCCTGGCAGGCGGCAATTAACCCCACGGCTTGATCCAGCTCGGTTTCGCCAGCCAGATTTCGGCACCATGGCTGCTGCTCGGCGGGAAGGGCCGCGATAATCTGTTCACCGGCGGTTTTATCCTTTGCGGAGCCAAATAGCGTAATTTGGTAGCCATCCTCTATGAGGGACTGAGCCAGAGATGCATAATGGTAATGTGGCCAGCGTTTGGCTGGCCCGAACTCAGCGCCCGGACAAAATCCGATTAATGGGCGAGCGTCGTCGATAGAGAACTGAGCGCAGACTTTACCTTTTTCCCCTTCGCTAACCTGTAATTGTGGCCAGAGCAGAGGGTGAGGCAGTTCTTTTGCCGATTGCATTGTCCCTTTGTCGTAGGCCAGTGCGATATAGCGCTCAACCATAAGCGGCCATGCTGATTTATCCAGCTTGCGAACATCATTTAACAGACCGTAGCGCATTTCTCCCCGCCAGCCGGTCCGAATTGGGATGTGAGCAAAAAAAGGAATTAACGCTGATTTAAATGAGTTAGGTAGTACAAAAGCGCGATCGTAGCGTTTTTCTCTCAGAGCTAAACCCAGACGGCGGCGTTCACTCAGTGCAAAAGCCCCATGCCCCAGAGGCATGGAAATGGCTTCGTTCACTTCCGGCATGCGGGCGAGTAAAGGACGGCACCATGCAGGTGCCATTACATCGATAATTGCCTGAGGATAGCGGGCTCGAAGCGTGCGATAAAGACTTTGCGACATCATCATGTCGCCTACCCACGAAGGGCCAATCACCAATATTTTCATGAGCAAGGCAACCGTTATACGCTGCGATTCAGCCAGGCCATATATTCCGCAACGCCTTCTGCCACTGTTTTAAACGGCTGGCTGTATCCTGCGGCGCGCAGATTTGTCAGATCGGCCTGAGTATAAGCCTGATAGCGGCCTTTCAGCTTTTCCGGGAAGGGAATGTATTCAATGCTGCCTTTCTGATGATACGCGAGCGCAGCGTCGGCGACGGCCTGGAAAGATTCGGCGCGACCGGTGCCGCAGTTAAATATGCCGGATTTACCGTGTTGCCAGAACCACAGGTTAACAGCAGCGACATCGCCCACATAGATAAAATCTCGCTTAAAGCCGTCGCTTCCTTCGAATAATTTGGGGTTCTCCCCGTTGTTAAGCTGAGTATTTAAATGGAAAGCAACGCTTGCCATACTGCCTTTATGGCCTTCACGCGGACCATACACATTAAAATAGCGGAAACCGACAATTTGAGATGATGCTTGTGGAAGTATTTGGCGCACGTATTCATCGAATAAAAATTTGGAATAGCCGTAAACGTTGAGCGGCTGTTCGTATTCGCGGGATTCAATAAAATCGCTGCTGCGGCCGCCATAAGTGGCGGCAGAAGAGGCATACAGGAAAGGAATTTCATGTTCAAGGCAATAATGAAGCAGCTCTTTTGAGTACTGATAGTTGTTATCCATCATGTACTTACCATCCCACTCCGTAGTGGATGAGCAGGCGCCCTCATGAAAGATGGCGTCAATGTCACCGAGATCTTCACCGGCCATGATTTGAATCAGGAAGTCTTCTTTATCCATGTAATCGGCGATATTCAGATCCACCAGATTAATAAACTTGGTACCGTCTTTCAGGTTATCCACAACCAGAATATCGTTACGTCCAATTTCGTTCAAAGCTTTGATAATGTTGCTGCCGATGAAGCCAGCGCCGCCGGTGACAATAATCATAAGTGTTAACCTTTAAACAGTGGAGCCGGGCGACAGGCGCCCGGGCGCTTAATGCCTTTTATCATACCATCTCATTGATGACCGGGCAGCCCGGGAGCAATATCGATCCTGAAACTTTTACCGGTGGTCGTGATTTATGCTGCAAAATGGGTAATCCCTGAAGCGTCATCTCGTATCAGACCGTACCTTTAGGTAATATGGGCCAAATTTCGTCATGCCTGGAGAATTGCAATGCGAAGAGATTTTTATCAACAGTTAACGGCCAGTCTGGATGCGGCACGCGCTGAAGGGCTGTTCAAGGAGGAACGCATTATTACCTCCGCGCAGCAGGCGGATATTACGGTCGCGGGCGGCGGCAGTGTCATTAATTTCTGCGCTAATAACTATTTAGGATTGGCCAATCACCCGGCGCTGATTGCGGCGGCGAAACAGGGAATGGACAGTCACGGTTTTGGTATGGCGTCGGTACGCTTCATCTGCGGTACTCAGGATAGCCACAAACAGCTTGAGCAAAAGCTCGCAGATTTCCTGGGGATGGAAGATGCGATTTTGTACTCATCGTGTTATGACGCTAACGGTGGGTTATTTGAAACGCTGCTGGGGCCGGAAGATGCGATTATCTCTGATGCGCTAAACCATGCGTCGATTATCGACGGCGTGCGTCTGTGTAAAGCGAAGCGCTACCGCTATGCCAACAATAATATGGAAGAGCTGGACCAGCGCCTGAGAGAAGCACGCGAGGCTGGTGCGCGTCATATCATGATAGCGACCGATGGCGTGTTCTCAATGGATGGCGTTATTGCAAATCTGCAGGGCGTCTGCGATCTGGCGGATAAATATGATGCGCTGGTAATGGTAGATGATTCCCATGCTGTCGGATTCGTGGGCGAAAATGGGCGTGGAACGCATGAATATTGCGGTGTGATGGACCGCGTTGACATTATTACCGGCACACTGGGTAAGGCGCTGGGCGGCGCATCCGGTGGTTATACTGCAGCCCGAAAAGAGGTGGTGGAGTGGCTGCGTCAACGTTCTAGGCCCTATTTATTCTCTAACTCTCTGGCTCCGGCGATTGTTTCCGCGTCAATTCAGGTGCTGGAGATGCTGGCCAGCGGCAGTGAGCTGCGTGAGCGACTGTGGGCCAATGCTCGTTTGTTCAGGGAACGGATGAGTGCTGCCGGCTTTACGCTGGCTGGAGCCGACCATGCGATTATCCCAGTCATGCTGGGTGATGCCGTCGTGGCTCAGAATTTTGCCCGTGAGCTGCAGCAGGAAGGCATTTACGTTACCGGATTTTTCTATCCTGTGGTACCAAAAGGCCAGGCGCGCATTCGTACGCAGATGTCTGCGGCGCACTCCACCGAGCAAATTGAGCGTGCCATTGACGCGTTTACGCGCATTGGCCGGAAGCTGAACGTTATTGCCTGAGGACACGTTATGAAAGCGTTAGCGAAACTGAAAGCCGAAGAAGGTATCTGGATGACCGATGTCCCTCAACCTGAGGTGGGGCATAACGATTTACTGATTAAGATTCGTAAAACCGCTATTTGCGGCACAGACGTACATATTTACAACTGGGATGAGTGGTCGCAAAAAACGATTCCGGTGCCGATGGTCGTAGGCCATGAATATGTTGGAGAAGTCGTTGGAATGGGGCAGGAGGTGCGCGGTTTTCGCATCGGCGATCGCGTATCTGGCGAAGGCCATATTACCTGCGGGCACTGCCGTAATTGTCGGGCGGGGCGCACGCACCTGTGTCGCAACACCATTGGCGTTGGCGTCAACCGGTCCGGCTGTTTTGCGCAATATCTGGTTATCCCGGCCTTTAACGCCTTCAAAATCCCGGACAATATTTCTGACGATTTGGCCTCTATTTTCGATCCATTTGGTAATGCGGTACATACCGCGCTGTCGTTTGATTTGGTCGGCGAGGATGTCCTGGTTTCCGGCGCCGGACCTATCGGCATTATGGCTGCCGCAGTGGCAAAGCACGTGGGAGCCCGGAATGTTGTGATAACCGATGTAAATGAATATCGCCTGGGGCTGGCGCGCAAAATGGGTGTAACCAGGGCGGTAAATGTGGCGCAGGAAAATTTGCCTGACGTCATGCATGAGCTAGGTATGAGCGAGGGGTTTGACGTTGGTCTGGAAATGTCCGGTGCGCCACCCGCGTTTCGAACTATGCTGGATACCATGAATCACGGTGGGCGTATTGCGATGCTAGGCATTCCTCCATCAGATATGGCCGTTGACTGGACGAAAGTCATATTTAAGGGGCTGTTCATTAAGGGGATCTATGGCCGCGAAATGTTCGAGACCTGGTACAAAATGGCGGCCCTCATTCAGTCTGGCCTTGATTTAGAACCCATCATTACACATCGTTTTTCTATTGATGATTTTCAGAAAGGCTTCGACGCTATGCGCTCCGGCCAGTCTGGAAAAGTTATTTTAGACTGGGGTGCCTAAACGCGCTTATTCACCCGGAAGAAGGGCCGCTAAAAGCGGCCCTTCTCTTAGTAAAAATGCGAGTGGATCCTCACAAAGGCATTCGCAATACGCCTTTTCAGCACGCAATCAACGTCGCTTTCTATGCGAAGAGTTTTACGGAAAGTCTACTTGGTTTTCGTATTAGCTGCGCGGCTGGTTCCAGCCTTGCCACTGAAGTTGAAGATATTTAACCAGCGTACTTTGCGCCATGCTCTCTTGTAAGACGCTAAAGAAGCGATCTGCATTCACCGGCGCTGGTCGCCGCCTCAGCTTACAAATATGCAGGTTTTGCGCCGTGGGTGAAAGAGGCTTATGCGCGGGCGGTGCGGCGTCAGCGTAGCCCGGCGTAGAGGCTGCCGCATGCTGTGGTTCATTCAACAGGCTCGATGGGCGTACCAGTGTGATATCTGAGGGTAGTCTGCGTAACTCTTGCTGAAGCACTCGCACCGTAGTGGGGTGCGGATGGCCGATAGCAATCGCCGAGCCATTACGTCGCGCCAGCGCTATCGCACGGTCATATTGCTGGCGAACAGCGGCTTCATTCTGGTTATCATCCAGAAAAACCTTACGTTTAATTACTTTAACGCCAGTGCCTGCGGCGGCGCGCGTTGCCTGGCTATTACCGATGGTGACACTATCAAGGAAATAAAGGCGATAATTCTCGAGCGCCTGCATGACCTTTTGCATACCGAACAGGCTGGAGGTCATGGCGCTACCCATGTGATTATTCAAACCCGTAGCGTGCGGGACTTTCTGCACGGCGTCGTGGATAATTCGCTCGATTTCAGCGCTGCTCATTTCTGGGCGCAGGGTGTCTTTTTCCAGCGGCTGTTTACTTAACGGGGCCATCGGTAAGTGAATAAGCACTTCGTGCCCGGCACCCCACGCTTTATTGGCCATGTCCCGGGCATGCGGTGCGTTAGGCAGTACGGCGATAGAAATGGGGGCTGGAAAAGCGATAACCTGATTTTCCTGATGCGGACGATAGCCAAAATCATCAATCACAATCGCCAGCTTTCCCGCAACCGCGTTAGCATTTAGCATCAGCGATACGGTTACCGCAAAAATTGTACTTCGGAATCGCAGCAAAACTTATTTTCCCAACCACGGTAGTGGATTGACGGCCTGCCCCTGGCGACGAATCTCAAAATAGAGCGATGGCCGCCCCTGGCCCCCGCTGTTGCCAACCAGCGCAACGGGTTGTCCTGCTCTAACCTGCGCGCCGACATTTACCAGCGCACTTTGATTATAACCATAAAGACTCATATCGCCTTTTCCGTGCTCGATGACCACCACCAGTCCGTATCCCTGAAGCCAGTCGGCCAGAATTACGCGCCCATCGGCAATGGCTTTTACTTCGGCCCCTTCGGATGCGCCAACCACAATGCCTTTCCATCGTAGTTCGCCCTGCAGCGCTTCGCCAAAGCGATGTAACAGCGGCCCTCGGGCAGGCCAAAGCGCCTGGCCGCGCGGAGAGCCAAGGCCGCCGGTTCGCGCCATGAGCGAACGCTCACTCTCCGTTGGCCTGTAGGTGGTGCCTTTACGTGACGCTTCCTTTTGGCGATCGCGTACACGCTGCGCTTCTTTGGCTTCACGCTCGGCGCGTGCTTTTGCCGCCGCGGTGGCTTGGGCGATGCGATCGCGCAGGCGCGACTCGTTCTGCCGCATCTCATTCAACTGCTGCTGGTTTTCATGAATAGAGACTTCAAGGCGACTAAGCGTATTTTTACGCTCGCGACGAGCCGCTTCCAGTTTTCCTTGCTCAGCGCGCTGGTTATAGAGCAATGTTTGCTGTTGTGATTGTTTTTCTTCCAGCTCTGCTTTTTGCTGCGATACCACCGCCCGCGTTTTTTGCAAATCGTGAATAGTGTTTCTACGCGCCTGATTCAGATAGCCAAAATAAGCCTGCAGACGCTGCCCGCGCTGGCCTTCCTCACCGCTTAAAATCAGCTGTAGACCCGTGTGAGGCCCCTGACGGAATGCTGCGTCGAGCTGGGCCGCAAGCGCGCGCGTTTGGGCTATACGCTGTTTTTCAAGGCGGCTGATAGAGGCGTTTAAAGTAGTGATTTGTTGGTTGAGGGCGGTGAGAACGTTTTGTGTTTCGCGCAGCTTACGGGCGGCGGTGGCTATCGCTTTTTCCTGGGCCTGTAACGTATTGAGGAGCGCAGTGCGCTGCTGCTGCTTTTGCCGGACGGCCTGCTCTTTGGCGGCGATGTCCTGTTGAATAGATTTAAGGCGTGCCTTATCGTCGGCCTGAGCGGATGTCAGGCATAACAATACGCCAGCGCTGAACGCGCTGGCGTAAACGAAAGGCTTTAACGGGAATCGTCCCGATATATTGCCCCATGTTCTCGCAAAAATCGTCTTTCCCCACATGGGGAAAGATTATTCCACGATGAACAGCGGCTTACCAGTCATCTCTTGCGGGATTTCCATTCCCATGAGAGTCAGCATGGTTGGCGCTATATCTGAGAGCCGGCCACCGTCGATTGCTTTCACTGATTTTTCACCCACATAAATCAGCGGGACCGGCAGGTTGGTATGCGCCGTATGCGCCTGGCCGGTGGCCGGATCGCGCATTTGCTCTGCATTGCCGTGATCGGCGGTAATCAGCAGTTGGCCGCCAGCAGTTTCCACTGCCTGCGTTACTTTATCGAGGCAGGCATCCAGCGTTTCTACGGCTTTAACCGCGGCTTCAAAAACGCCGGTATGCCCAACCATATCGCCGTTCGGATAGTTACAAATAATCGCGTCGTATTTGCCGCTCTGTATGGCACCAACCAGCTTCTCTGTAAGTTCTTCAGAACTCATCTCAGGCTGTAAATCGTAGGTTGCCACCTGCGGAGAGTTAATCAGGATGCGATCTTCGCCTTCAAATGGCGTCTCGACGCCACCGTTAAAGAAGAAGGTAACGTGTGCATATTTTTCAGTTTCGGAAATGCGCAATTGGGTTTTATCCTGCTTCGCCATCCACTCACCAAAAGTATTTAGTAACGAGGCCGGCGGGTAGGCGCAGGTTGTATTAATATCAGCAGCATATTCTGTCAGCATGACAAAATCGCTGAAGTTAACCACTTTTTTGCGCGCGAAGCCGGTAAAGTCTGGATTTACGAATGCGCGGGTGATTTGGCGGGCGCGATCGGCTCGGAAATTCATAAAGATGAGCGCATCGCCATCTTCCATCGCGGCATCCGGTTCACCGTTTGCGCGAATTACCGTTGGTTTTACAAACTCATCATTTTCATCGCGCGCATAAGCCGCCTGAAGCCCTGCTACAGCGCTATCAGTCAGGTATTCTCCTGAAGCCTGCGTCAATAAATCATAGGCTAGCTCAACGCGATCCCAGCGATTATCGCGATCCATTGCGTAGTAACGGCCAATGAGAGAAGCCACGCGGCCTTTACCTAGCGCGTTAAACTTTTCACTGAAGCGGCGGAGGGATGGCTCTGCGCTACGCGGCGGCGTATCGCGTCCATCCAGAAATGCGTGCAGATAAATCTTCTGTGCACCGCGCTCTGCGGCTAGTTCAATCATTGCCATTATATGGTCTTCATGACTGTGAACGCCGCCCGCGGAGAGCAGGCCCATAATATGTACAGCTTTGTCGGCGGAGACTGCTTTATCGACAGCGGCGGATAGCGCAGGATTTTTGAAGAATGAGCGCTCTTTGATTTCAACGTCCAGCCTGGTGAGGTCCTGATAAACGACGCGCCCCGCGCCCAGGTTTACGTGTCCAACTTCTGAGTTACCCATTTGGCGATCGGGAAGGCCAACTTCTAGCCCTGATGCATCAATTAGCGTATGAGGGCGCTTTGCCCATAGGGCGTCCATTACCGGCGTTTTTGCGCGAGTAATAGCATTATCCTGCTGATCTTCGCGATAACCGTAGCCATCCAGGATGACCAGAACCATTGGTTTTTTAGATACTGACATTGCAAACAACCTCGTGCATCAAAGTCAAAGTTGAATCGATTCTACTACAGGCGTGCGGGATTTATAGCCTCGAAAGATCAAAGAATCTGAGCCTGCCGCTGGGTAAGTAGATGAAGCACAGGCGCGATAATTTTTTCGTAATAGAGCGCAAAACGTGATTCCATTATTTTAACCGGCTGTATTTGCCACGGCGCGCAGGTATACTCCTGTCTTGGTTTTTTTATCTTTATTTAGTCGGGAGCTGTACCCCCCATGCAAGAGATTATGCAATTCGTTGGCCGTCACCCCATACTCAGTATTGCGTGGCTGGCGTTACTGGCAGCCGTGCTCTATACCACATTCAAGGGCCTGACCTCTAAAGTTAAGGTCGTGACGCGCGGTGAGGCTACAAGTCTAATTAATAAAGAAGATGCGCTGGTGGTTGATTTACGTCAGCGGGATGAATTCCGCAAAGGCCATATTTCAGGCGCTGTAAATGTGCAGGCTGGCGACATTAAAAGCGGTAATTTAGCGGAAATCGAAAAACATATAGGCAGCCCTGTCATTGTTGTAGATGCTAATGGCATGACGGCACAGGAGTCGGGCGAGCGATTGATGAAAGCCGGTTTTGAACGTGTCGTTGTACTTAAAGACGGTGTGGCTGGCTGGAGCGGCGAAAACCTTCCGCTAGTGAGTGGGAAATCATAAAGCCGGGAGGCAAATGTTATGGCAAAGATCGATATTTATACTAAAGCTACCTGCCCATACTGCCATCGCGCAAAAGCCTTGCTGGAAGGTAAAGGCGTGGCGTTCAACGAATTGCCAATTGATGGCGATGCGCAAAAGCGTGAAGAGATGATTACGCGCAGTGGGCGCACTACGGTGCCACAGATTTTTATTGATGAGCGGCATATTGGTGGTTGCGACGATTTGATGGCATTGGAAGCGCAGGGCGGATTAGATCCGCTGCTGTAATTGCACACATTGAGTTAATTAGATGAGTTTACCGGCCATTGAGGCAGGGTTGGGCTCTGTTAAGAGCCGATGGCTGCCGCAGTGCCGTAGGCGAATAGTTTTCTGCGCAATGTGTCAGGAAATATCGCTAGCCGGGCGGTAATCGATTATCGCGCGTAATATTAAGGATAGGACTTTACAAAGGGTTTATTTATGTCAGAACAAAATACCACCGAAATGGTTTTTCAGATTCAGCGCATCTACACCAAAGACATCTCTTTTGAGGCGCCAAATGCGCCGCAGATTTTTCAAAAAGAGTGGCAGCCCGAAGTTAAGCTGGACCTGGATACCGCTTCCAGTCAGCTTGCGGATGACATATATGAAGTGGTTCTGCGCGTGACGGTCACTGCGACACTGAATGATGAGACGGCTTTTCTGTGTGAAGTACAGCAGGCTGGTATCTTTAGCGTTGGCGGTATTGAAGGCACGCAGTTGGCACACTGCCTGGGTGCGTATTGCCCGAACATCCTGTTCCCGTACGCGCGCGAAAGTATCACAAGCCTGGTTTCTCGCGGTACCTTCCCGCAGCTCAACCTTGCCCCGGTCAATTTTGATGCGCTGTTTATGAACTATTTACAGCAGCAGGCTGGTGAAGGCGAGCAAGAACATCAGGATGCCTGATGAAGACTCAGCGTGCGTCTATGACTGTGATCGGTGCCGGCTCGTACGGCACCGCTCTTGCGATTACATTAGCGCGAAATGGGCATCCCGTTGTTTTGTGGGGGCATAACCCGCAAAATATCGCGCAATTACAGCGTGAGCGTTGTAACACGGCCTTTCTTCCTGATGTTCCGTTTCCGGATACACTCTATCCTGAGTCTTCCTTAAGTGATGCGCTAGCCGCCAGCCGTGATATTTTGATTGTGGTGCCAAGCCATGTATTTGGTGAAGTGCTAACCCAAATTAAGCCACTTCTACGACCAGATGCTCGTTTAGTATGGGCGACTAAAGGGCTGGAAGCTGAAACCGGGCGTTTGTTGCAGGACGTCGCGCGGGAGATTCTAGGAGACAACATTCCTTTAGCCGTAATCTCAGGCCCGACGTTTGCTAAAGAGCTGGCGGCAGGTTTACCAACGGCAATAGCCGTTGCGGCGACTGATGATGATTTTGCCCAGGATCTGCAGCAACTTTTGCATTGTGGCAAAAGCTTCCGGGTCTATCGCAATCATGATTTTATTGGCGTACAGCTTGGCGGGGCGGTGAAAAACGTCATTGCTATTGGCGCTGGAATGTCAGATGGCATTGGGTTTGGTGCGAATGCACGAACTGCGCTAATTACCCGCGGACTGGCAGAAATGTCCCGGCTGGGAAGCGCCTTAGGTGCGGATCCTGCTACGTTTATGGGGATGGCGGGGTTAGGTGATTTAGTATTGACCTGTACGGATAACCAATCGCGTAATCGCCGCTTTGGAATGATGCTAGGGCAAGGGCTGGATGTAGATAGCGCGCAGCATCAAATCGGCCAGGTTGTTGAGGGCTATCGTAATACCCGCGAGGTGCGCGAATTGGCTGCCGGTGTTGGCGTGGAAATGCCGATAACCGAGGAAATTTACCAGGTCTTGTATTGCCATAAAAATGCGCGCGAAGCGGCGTTAACCTTATTAGGACGCACGCGAAAAGACGAGCATTGATAAGCGTTAAATAGAGCTAACGTCATTCGGTGGCGTTATCCACCTAGTTTTAGCGATCGGCTCTATTTCAGGAGAGAGAGATGTTGTGTGAAGAGGTTGGACTAGTCTGGAATAATATTAAGGCAGAAGCTCGCGCATTAGCGGACTGTGAGCCAATGCTAGCCAGCTTCTATCATGCGACACTGCTAAAACACGATAGCCTGGGCAATGCGCTGAGTTATATGCTGGCTAACAAGCTGGCGTCGCCCATTATGCCAGCGATCGCAATTCGCGAAATGGTTGAAGAGGCCTATGCAGCCAATCCCCAAATGATAGCCTCCGCGGCGTGTGATATTCAGGCCGTGCGAACCCGCGATCCGGCCGTTGATAAGTACTCGACCCCTTTGCTTTATCTGAAGGGTTTTCATGCGCTTCAGGCCTACCGTATCGGCCACTGGCTATGGAATGAAGGACGTCGTGCTCTGGCTATTTTTTTACAAAATCAGGTCTCGGTGACGTTTCAGGTTGATATTCATCCCGCTGCACATATTGGGCGCGGAATCATGTTAGACCATGCAACCGGTATTGTGGTCGGGGAAACAGCGATTGTGGAAAATGACGTTTCTATTCTGCAATCGGTGACGCTAGGAGGCACCGGGAAAACCAGCGGCGATCGCCATCCCAAAATTCGTGAAGGTGTGATGATAGGCGCCGGGGCAAAAATTTTGGGAAATATTGAAGTAGGGCGAGGCGCGAAAATCGGAGCGGGGTCCGTTGTACTGCAGGCTGTGCCGGCTCATACGACCGTGGCCGGTGTGCCGGCGCGTATTGTAGGTAAGCCTGGCACTGAAAAACCCGCTATGGATATGGATCAACACTTCAATGGAACTGTGCCCGGTTTTGAATTTGGTGATGGCATTTAAATTAATAAAGGGTTGATGCAATGTTTTTATTGGCTATTAGATGAGAAGTTAGTTATGGGTTTTTTCTTATAACGGAATTATTCAGCAGAACTCTTTTTCATTATTACCAGGATAATATTTAAAGGCTATTAAGCGATAACAAAAATTTGTTTTTGTTATCCAAGTGGTTAGTTTATTTTTCTCAGAACTACCTATTTATAAATTTTTTGTTTGTACTATTCTGTTTGCCTGTTAATAAATAAAAGAAGGCTTAATATGATTTGCCGTAAAGCTAAAATGCACTAATGAAAATTTTTTATTACTATGAGCTTATAATCTTTATATGCAAGCATTCTTATAAGGAAAATACCTCACAAGAAATTGAAAATCCTGGCATCAGCTTTAGTTAGATATATTTAAATAATCATGTTTTTTACTGAGGGTGTCTTCATTATCCCTTCAGTAGCGCGCCGGCGTAACCCAATTGCCGCCAGGCCTCGTAAACTACAACGGACACTGCATTCGAAAGATTCATGCTCCGGCTATCTGGCGTCATGGGAATACGGATTTTTTGTTGCTCTGGCAGAGCGTGTAAAATTTCAGCGGGAAGGCCGCGCGTTTCTGGTCCAAACATCAGATAATCCCCGGCAATATAGTGAACGGCGCTATGGGCAGGAGTCCCTTTTGTGGTGAGGGCAAATAAGCGCTGGGGCGCTTCTTGTTCCAGAAAGGCAGTATAATTTTTATGGCGTATGACTGCAGCAAATTCATGATAATCAAGCCCAGCCCTGCGCAACCGTTTGTCATCCCATGTGAATCCCATAGGTTCGATAATATGCAAGCGGAAGCCAGTATTAGCACACAGGCGAATGATGTTACCGGTGTTTGGGGGAATTTCTGGTTCAAATAGTACAATATTGAGCATTGTTAATTCCTTATAGGCGGATGCAGCATAGCAAATTTTTATTATGCCTGGATCATCTCTCCGCAGAGAGATGATCTGCCTTAGGAGCGCTGATAGAGTGGAAGCCAGAGGGTTAAGCGCAACCCGCCTAACGGGCTGTCGTCCGCTCTTACCCAACCTCGATGTTGTTGAATGGCGGTCTCAACAATGGCGAGCCCTAAACCGGTGCCGCCGGACTCCCTATCGCGAGCTTCATCCGTGCGGAAAAAAGGACGGAAAATCTGTTCCCGATCTTCTGCGCTGACGCCTGGGCCATCGTCATCGACTGTAACCATAATCCCTTGATTATCAACAGAGAAATTCACCGAAATCTGTGAGTGAGAATAGCGTAATGCGTTGCGCACGATATTTTCCAGCGCACTTTCCAGTGCGCTACGATTTCCGTATAGAAGCCAGGGGCCTGGGGGATAGGTAATTTCCAGCTTTTTCCCACGCTGTTCGGCTTCAAACGCAGCGTTATCCAGCATTTCACTCCATAACTGATTGGCTTTAAGCGTCTCACTCACCAGCGCATTCTTTTGCTGATTGCGTGACATAACCAGTAAGTCATTGATCATGCTGTCAAGGCGCTGGGCTTCCGTTTCAATACGCGCAAGCTCTTTGCTTTCGCCACTGCGGCGGCGCAGTAATGCTGTTCCAAGCTGTAACCGCGTCAAAGGCGTTCTTAACTCATGAGAGATATCGGATAGCAGACGCTGCTGGCTGGTCATCATTCGTTCTAGGGCGGTTACCATTTGGTTAAAACTTGCTCCTGCAGCCAGGAATTCCTGAGGGCCGGCTTCCAGCTCGGGATGCTGTCGCAGGTTGCCTTGGGCCACTTCATCGGCGGCATTTTTAAGCTTACGCGCAGGTTTTGCCAGGCTCCATGCCAGCCACAGCAGTAGCGGAGCGCTAACTAACATGGTGACAATAAGTAACAATAATGGCCTATCAAACAAAAGATTAATAAAATCCGATTGAGAATTGCTGGCTGGACGAATCAAATAGAGTTGATAATTATCTTCGCCATCGCGCACAGAGAACGGGCCAACAAGTTCGACGCGGCCATATTTCTTCTTTTGAGGCTGGTCTGCGTTATCTGACTGGCCGATAAAGTTACGGATTATTTGCATTTCGTTGCGCTGAGCACCGATAACGCGCCCTTCGCTGGTGACGAGTAACAACCGTTGTCCTGGAGGGGCCCATTTATCTATAGCGCGGAACAGGCGTCGCCACCACATTAAATCATTGGGAGGGTCGTTACTCAGCTCCACTTCGACATGCTGTTCAATCATAATTCCCTGGCGCTGCTCGCTTTCCATTAGACGGGTCATCTGGCGCGAATCAAGCTTTGGGAGCATTAATACCAGCATCAATACCAGCGCCAGTGTAAGCCAAAAAATAGCGAAAATGCGCGCGGTAAGACTGCCTATCATGAAGCCGACACCATTAGATAACCGCGACCACGGAGGGTTTTAAACCACGGATGCCCGTCTTTACGGTCCGGTAGTTTCCGGCGTAGATTGGATATGTGCATATCAATTGCGCGATCAAAAGGTGTTAGCCGCTTACCTAAAACCTCTTGGCTAAGATGTTCTCGCGAGACCACCTGGCCAAGATGCTGAGCCAGCAAGTACAGCAGGGTAAACTCTGTACCTGTTAACTCAAGCGCAGTCCCCTCAAAGCTTGCTTCCTGGCGTCCTGGATTAAGTTTGAGTGCATCAACTTCAAGAGTTGGGGACGTATTTTCGCTGGTTTGTTGCTGTTCACTCCAGTTAGAGCGGCGTAAAATTGCCCTAATCCGAGCCACGAGTTCGCGATCGTTAAATGGTTTAGGTAAGTAATCGTCAGCGCCTAGCTCTAGTCCTAAAACACGATCCAGTTCGCTGCCACGCGCCGTAAGCATAATGACGGGCGTTTGGTATGTTTGACGTATTTCTTTTAGCGTATCGATACCGTTCTTCTTCGGCATCATGACATCCAGCAATAGCAGATCGATGCTATCATCAAGAAGCCCCAAAGCCTGCTCGCCATCATTAGCGACGATGACATTAAAACCTTCCATATCAAGAAGTTCTTTTAACAGCGATGTTAACTCTCGGTCATCGTCGACCAATAAAATTTTATTCATTTTTAATTCCTCCGGGGCAGAAATTACGACATCCGAAACTGCTAATCCATGACTTTACGTTGTTTTAAACCCCCTGACGCTAGTTTGCAGCGAGAATCGTAGACTTGCTCTCGTTGAATCGCACCACATAAGATTTCGGGAGCAAGTGATGCGCAATGTGATCGTCGCCGTCATGATTTCAATCCTGGCGTTGGCAGCAGTACAGGCGAGCCAGGCTGCAGAGGATGACATCACTTCCGGTGATAACTGGCCTCATTCCCAAAGTGCTATTCAGCGAAGCAATAGTTTGCAAAATCGGATGTTCGAAGGAATTAATCTTACCGAACACCAGCGTCAGCAAATGCGCGATCTTATGCAGTTGGTTAGGTATGATAATCCTTCCGTTCGTATTAGCGAGCTGGAGTCCATGCATAATTTGATTACCGCTGAAAAATTTGATGAAAAAGCCGTGCGTGCTCAGGCAGAAAAAATGGCACAGGAACAGATTACGCGCCAGGTAGAAATGGCTAAAGTGCGCAATCAAATGTTCCGGTTGTTAACGCCCGAGCAGCAGGCGGTTTTAAATGACAAGCATCGTCAACGCATGCAGGAACTGCGTGAGCTGACAGCAACTCAATCTAATACTGAATTGCAGTTGAGTAGTAGCCGTAAGTAGTAACCAGTAACAACCCTGTTTTCCTTGCCATAGACACCATCCCTGTCTTCCCCCACATGATGTGGGGGTTTTTTTTATCAGGCAATTCATTCTGCTCTAATGGCAAATTGTTGTGTTCAAGTGTACACCTGATAACCGTATTGCGATTCAATAAGACATTTGAGTGCTTAATCCGCAATGGTTTTCTCTGCTTCAATCTTTAGCTCTGTCGTTACAACCTATCTATCGCCGGTTTTACGCAATCTATAAAAGTTTAGTAGACACGCTAATGATTCAGTGAGTATCCCTGCAAACAATATGATTTTTGGTTAAAATGAGACCTTTCATTCCTATCTGTCAACAACGGGTAAAAAGTGATCCACTTACCGTCACCACCAACGGTCTA
>CALYPF010000056.1 GCA_945271245.1 uncultured Enterobacteriaceae bacterium
TTAGACCGTTGGTGGTGACGGTAAGTGGATCACTTTTTACCCGTTGTTGACATAAATATTCTTTATTCAGTGACTTTTGAAGCAAAAGTGCCGGCGAGATAGCAAAAGTACGCAGGCTTTTTTAGCCTTATGGCATGAATATTTGCAGACAAGATTTATGCGCCCAGAATTAAGAAACTAACGCTAAAGCACGCAGAAAACCCTTAATGATATGAAACTGTAACCACGCCGGTAGTACGCGAGTTATCAAGCCACTCCATCTCGGTTGTGCCTCTGTTACCCGGCAGCGGCTGGGGTGAATACGCCTTTGTCGCAATTTGGGCCGTTTTTATCTGGTGCTGACTGTCAAAACAAGAGATGTGAATATTGTTTTGCCGTGGGGCAACCGCACAGCCATCTTCAACGATTTCTCCGCTGAAATAAATTATCCCGCTTGCAGCGCTATGGGTTTGAGCAAATAAAGAAGGGGAGATAAAAAAACCGATGCCGCCGATTACCGCAGCGACAAGTTTAGGGGTAAGAAAACTAACGTTAAGCATAACATCCTCTCTATTATTATTAATCGGCCTGTCATGCGTACGCACCTCGCCGGGAGCGCTATCGTTTTGCGGTTTACCGTTAAAACCATTCCTTTTATTCCGCCTGAGTCCTTTCTTTATTTATATAAATCGCAGCGTGTAGCGATCGGGCCAGACAGGCGAACGCATGTTAATGGTGATAGGAAAAGGCAATCGCAGAAATAGGCAGAGTTTTTTTAAGAGATGATGAAAAAGAGCACAACCAATGAACAAAAAGAGCGAAACAGCCGGTAAAGGCGGCTTCGCTGTAGTGTAGTGCTAGTCGCGGGTTGCCGCTTTCATACGCTGAACAAATTGCGTTAATTCTGTAAGCATTTGCTGGGGCTGTTCAAGATGCCTTTCAACCCGTTTTACTACCGCCGAGCCGGAAATTGCCCCGGCGGCGCCGGCTGCTAACGCGGCGCGCACTTGCGCTGGTTCTGAGATACCAAAACCCTGTAGTGCAGGGGGCGCCTGATATTCCGCTAGCTTTACAATTAAATGGTGCAGCGGCTGGCTGGCTTTATTCTCGGCGCCGGTTACGCCAGCCCGGGAAAGTAAATAGGTATAGCCACGGCCATGGGAAGCCAACAAACGTAGCAGTTCATCGTCAGCATTTGGCGGACAGATATAAATCGGCGCTACCCCACTGCGCAGCGCGGCCTGATGGAACGGAGCCGATTCTTCAAGGGGAACATCGGCAATCAGTACGGAATCTACGCCGACCCGTGCGCACTGGGCGTAAAAATTATCGATGCCGCGGTTCCACACCAGATTGGCATACATCAACAGGCCTATCGGCAATTCAGGATACTTCTGGCGGACAAGCGCTAGCATCTCAAAACACTGCGCCGGCGTAACCCCAGCGGCGAAGGCGCGAAGTGTGGCATTTTGAATCGTCGGGCCATCCGCCAGCGGATCGGAAAATGGGATGCCTAGCTCCAGCGCGTCGGCGCCGCCGGCAACCAGCGCGTCGATAATCTGTAGCGACCGCTCTGGCGATGGATCGCCCAGAGTGACAAACGGAACAAATGCGCCTTCCTGGCGGTCTTTAAGCCGTTTGAATAGTTGCTCATAACGTTCCATCACATCGCTCCCCTGGCTTTCAAAATATCGTGAACGGTAAAAATATCTTTGTCGCCACGTCCGGATAAATTTACTACCAAAACCTGCTCTTTTTCCGGCGCTTCGCGCATCATTTTTAGGGCGTAAGCCAGCGCGTGGGAGGATTCCAGCGCCGGGATAATGCCCTCATGGCGACACAGCTGTTGGAAGGCTTCCAGCGCTTCGTCATCGGTAATAGAAACATAGTCCGCGCGCCCTGTGCTGTTCAGCCAGGCATGCTGCGGCCCAACGGAGGGAAAGTCCAGCCCTGCGGAAACGGAGTAAGATTCTTCGATTTGGCCTTCTTCCGTTTGCATCATGGGGGCTTTCATACCGAAGTAAATCCCGGTACGGCCATGCTTAAGCGGCGCGCCGTGTTCACCCGTTTCAATGCCGTGGCCTGCCGGCTCGACGCCAATCAGGCGAACATCTGCATCATCGATAAAATCGGCGAACATCCCAATGGCGTTAGAGCCGCCGCCAACGCAGGCGATAACCGCATCCGGCAAACGGCCTTCGCGTTCCAGCAGCTGTTTTTTGGTTTCTTCGCCAATCATGCGCTGGAATTCCCGAACAATAGTGGGGAAGGGATGTGGGCCAGCGGCGGTGCCCAGCATATAATGCGCATTTTCGTAGCTGCCGGACCAGTCGCGCAGTGCTTCGTTACACGCGTCTTTCAGCGTGGCAGAACCGCTGTATACCGGGATTACCTCGGCCCCCATAAGGCGCATACGGAAAACATTGGGCGACTGTCGCTCAACGTCCTTAGCGCCCATATAGATACGGCACTTCAGACCGAGCAGCGCGCAGGCGAGCGCAGAGGCCACGCCGTGCTGGCCCGCGCCCGTTTCAGCGATAATTTCTGTCTTGCCCATTCGCTTCGCCAATAGCGCCTGGCCCAGAACTTGGTTTGTTTTATGCGCGCCGCCGTGGAGTAAATCTTCACGTTTGAGATACAGCGTGGAACGGGTTCCGCTCGTAAGATTACGGCAGCGGGTTAACGCGGTGGGGCGCCCCGCATAGTTCTTCAGTAAATCGGAAAACTGCGTCTGAAACTCCGGATCGCGTTGTGCGTGTACGAACGCGGCTTCCAGTTCTCGCAGCGCAGGCATGAGTATCTGCGGCACATACATGCCGCCAAATTCACCAAACCATGGGTTGAGTAACGTTTTCATCGTCATTTCCTTAGTAGGCCCGCAGCGTCTGGAAAACCGCGGTAATCTTTTGGGTATCCTTCACGCCTGGCGCTGACTCTACGCCAGAGTTGAAATCCAGGCCGACGCAGCCGGCATTGGCCGCATCCACGCAGTTGTCTGCGCTGAGTCCGCCTGCGAGCATCACATTACTTAGTTCTGCATCCGCCAGCAGCGACCAGTTAAAACGCTGGCCGGTACCGCCCTGACCGTTATCAAGAACATAACGGTCAACGTGTCGCAGCGTTCGCGCTGGCAGCGAATGTGAAACGCTCAGCGCTTTCCAGATTTGCACTTCAGGCGGCAGCGCTTCACGCAGCGCATCAATAGCGCTCTGATTTTCTGTTCCGTGAAGCTGAACGGCGTAAAGATTCAGCCCGCCCGCGTACTCAGCGATGACCTCGGGTGTGGCGTTACGGAATACCCCGACATAGCGCAGCGGCGCGCCGTTAATTACCGCCTGCGCCGCCTCTTGCGTCAGGGCGCGGGGAGATTCAGGCACAAAAATCAGGCCACCGTAGATAGCCCCCGCCTGATGCGCGGCGCGGGCATCTTCTGGTCGCGTGAGTCCACAAACTTTGTTGTCGCCCAGCAGCACGCGGCGCACCGCCATTTCCAGGTCTGGCTCGCTCATCAGCGCGGAGCCTATTAAAAAACCGTTGGCGAACCGGCTTAATTCACGAATTTGCGCGTGGCGATGAATACCGGATTCGCTGATGACAGTGACATTGTGTCCCAGACGCGGTGCAAAGCGACGCGTACGATCCAGATCGATTGAGAGATCGCGCAGATCGCGATTGTTAATGCCAACCACTTTGGCTTCAAGGCGAATGGCGCGCTCCAGTTCATCCTCGGTGCTCACCTCCGTTAATACGCCCATGCCCAGACTATGGGCGACGGCGGCAAGCTGGCGATACTGGTCGTCATCCAACACGGAAAGCATCAGCAGACAGGCGTCAGCCTGGTAGTGCCGGGCCAGATAAATTTGGTATGGGTCAATAATAAAGTCTTTGCACAATACCGGCTGGGGGATCGCGCGGCTGACCGCGGGCAAATAGTCAAAACTGCCCTGAAAATATTTCTCGTCCGTCAAAACCGACACGGCGGCGGCGTAACGCTGATAAACGCCGGCGATTTGCACAGGATCGAAATCCTCGCGAATAAGGCCTTTTGACGGCGAGGCTTTTTTACATTCCAGGATAAACGCGGTGCGCGTTCCCTGCAGCGCGTGATAAAAATTACGCGAACTGACGACAATCGTATTTTGAAACGACGCCAGCGGCTGCTGCGCTTTACGGGCTTCCACCCATAGGCGTTTATCTGCAACGATTTGAGCTAATACAGTACCTTGCATAAGATTATCCTCTTGCGGCAAGTGCGGTAACGCAATCAAAAGCGGTGCCGCTACGGAGCACATCGAGAATCTGTCGCACATTTGCTTTTAAATCTTCCTGCCCGTGCAGGCGCATTAGCATAGCGACATTTGCCGCAACGGCGGCTTCATGGGCGGCCTCACCTTTACCTTGTAATAAGCGCGTGAGGATGTCACGGTTTTCTTCCGGCGTGCCGCCAGCCAGTTGATCCTGATGGTAGGGCGTTAATCCAAAATCAGCGGCGGTTAGTTGATAGCTGTGAATTTCCCCCTGGTTGAGTTCCGCGACCACGGTGGGGGCATGTAGCGATACTTCGTCCATGCCGCCGCTGTGGACGACCGCAGCGCGGCGATAACCCAGCATTCGCAGCGTTTCGGCCACGGGTAATACCAGCTCCGGGCTGTAAACGCCAATGAGCGCCAGCGGCGGATGCGCTGGATTAATCAACGGCCCAAGGACATTAAACAGCGTGCGCGTTTTAAGCTGTTGGCGTACCGGCATGGCGTGGCGAAATCCCGTATGGTATTTCGGTGCGAATAAAAAGCAGATCCCCAGTTCGTCAAGCGCGGTGCGCGATCGTTCTGCATTCATATCCAGATTAATACCAAAAGCGGCCAGCAAATCAGATGACCCGGACTTACTGGATACGCTGCGGTTGCCGTGTTTCGCTACTTTAAGCCCGCAGGCGGCCGCAACGAAGGCGCTGGCCGTGGATATATTGATACTGTTGCTCCCGTCGCCGCCGGTGCCAACAATGTCAGCGAAGTCGTATTCGGGGCGAGGAAACGGTAGCGCATTTTCCAGCAGGGCCGTCGCCGCGCCGGCGATTTCATGGGGATGTTCGCCGCGGACTTTCATACTGACCAGCGCTGCGGCGAGCTGTTCCGGTTTAACTTCGCCGCGCACGACGGCGGAAAACAGACGGTGACTTTCCGGCTGTGTGAGGGTCTGAGCCTGATAAAGCTTTTCCAGAATCGGTTGTAACGTATTGGCTGGCTCCAGTTTCTGTAACGCCCAGCCGATGGTCTGATCCAGCAGGAGCGCTCCCTGCGGGGTTAAAATGGACTCCGGGTGAAACTGAAATCCGCAAACGCGATCGGCATCGTGACGTACTGCCATGACCATGCCGTTCACGTGCGCGCTAATCGTAAGCCCGGCGGGAATATCGCTCCCAACCAGCGAATGATAGCGGGCGACGGGAAAAGGATTTGGCAATCCGGCAAACATCGCCTGTGCATCATGCTCAATATGGGAGGCTTTACCGTGCAAAATCTCACCGGCCTGCCCGACATAGCCGCCATAGGCTTCGACGATGGCCTGATGTCCCAGACAAATGCCAATGATCGGCAGCTTGCCGCGCAGGCGGGTCAGCAATTCTGGCATACAGCCCTCTTCAGACGGGGCGCCCGGCCCGGGAGACAGCATCAGCACCGGGTTTTCCATGGTACTTAGCCGGTCGATCAGCGTTTGTGCCGGTACGCGGTTGCGGTAAATGACCACGTTATGCCCATTGGCGCGTAGCTGATCCGCAAGGTTCCAGGTAAACGAGTCGATGTTGTCGAGCAGCAAAATATCGGCCATTAGAATATCTCCTGTGCGCCGTGCGCTTTAGCAATAGCGCGCAGCACTGCGCGAGCTTTATTGCGAGTTTCATCGGCTTCCGCCTGCGGAATAGAGTCCAACACCACACCTGCGCCAGCCTGTACCGTGGCGATGCCGTCTTCAACAAAGGCGGAGCGAATAACGATGCACGTATCGAGATCGCCATGCCCGGTAAAATAACCTACCGCACCGCCGTAGCTGCCGCGCCGCGTACCTTCTTCCTCCGCGATGAGCTGCATGGCGCGGACTTTAGGGGCGCCGCTGAGCGTGCCCATATTCATACAGGCCCGATAGGCGTGCAGAACGTCCAGATCGCGGCGTAGCTCGCCTACCACGCGGGACACCAGATGCATCACGAATGAATAGCGGTCAACCTTCGTCAGGTCGGCGACATAGCGCGTTCCCGGGGTACAAATACGCGCCAAATCGTTGCGTGCCAGATCGACCAGCATTAAGTGTTCAGAAAGTTCTTTATGGTCAGTGCGCATTTCTAATTCGATGCGGCTGTCCAGGTCGTTATCTAATGAGCCGTCCGGCCGACGACCGCGCGGACGAGTGCCGGCGATGGGATAAATTTCAATCTGGCGGCTGCGGGCGTCATATTTAAGAGAACTCTCCGGCGAGGCACCAAACAGCGTGAACGCTTCATCCTGCATAAAAAACATATACGGGCTGGGGTTGCTCTTTTTAAGCACATCATAAGCAGCGAGCGGTGAAGGGCAGGGTATGGAGAAGCGGCGCGACGGGACGACCTGAAAAATTTCTCCGGCGCGAATCGCTTTTTGCAGGCGGCGCACGGTGCTGCCGAAGGCATCATCGCTTTGATTGCATTCACACGGCATCTGCGAAAGAGCAGTAACAGGCAGTGTTGCCGGCGGCTCATTCAGTTTTTGGCGCAGTTCTGAGACGCGCCCGATGAGACGCGCTCTTTCCTGTTCGTCGGGGGTAAACAGGCTGGCCTGGATACGCGTGCTTCTGGTCTGATGGTCGATAATCAATAGCGTTTCGGCCAGATAAAAACAGAAGTCCGGGCAAACATCATCAGAAGCCAGCGTTGGGAGATCCTCAAAACCCGCCACCAGGTCATAGGCAAAAAGCCCCCCGAAGAACATGGCTTCGCGTTCCTGCTCCGGTAAGGTGACGAGCGTCTGCAACAGACGAAAAGCATCGAATACGGACAGGGAGCACAGGCGCGCGTCCTCATCGAGGAGCTGGCTGGCGGCAGGGAAGGATAGAATCCGCGCGCTGGCCCGTTTTTCATTGATGATTCCGCAGGGCAAAGCGTTGTCCAGCAATGTCAGCAGGGCAAGCCCGTTACCGGAAAACGCTTCAAGCGTTACGCGGTCATTGCGGGCGGTAATACGCAGCGCGCTGTCGACTAACAGCAAGCTTTTCAGGTTGTCTTTACTGTCGATGTCCGCGGATTCAAGGAGCAGGGTCGCCGGACGATCGGCACAGATTTGATGAAATAGAGCGGTGGGGTTTTCCCGATAGATTGCGTTATCCGCAATGATTTCCAGCGCTGGTTTAGCTATAAACATTTTTCTTGCCGCCTGAATCAGAGTGTTCAAAAAAAAGCCCGCTTGATGGCGGGCCAGATATTCGTGTGCAGTACGCAGACATGCAGCATGGCCCGAAATCAGGTCATGCGCCACCAACGATTAACAGTAAAAGATTGAGTAATCATAACGAATATCCTGCGAGGTGAACTTGTGTACTAGTTAACTGGTTCGTGACGGGAATGTCAATAGCGCTTTTTTATTATTCTCTGGTTATCATGGCGCGGCGATAATGCATTCCGCGACCGGGAGACGCTGTGAAAGAGACCGAAGCTGCACTGATGTTTGACTTACATAGTCATACTACCGCTTCAGATGGCATGCTCACACCCGATGCACTGGTAGCACGGGCCGTTGAGCAGCAGGTTGATGTGTTGGCCATTACCGATCACGACACGGTAGACGGCGTGAATGCAGCGCGAGAGGCGATTGAGCAGGCGTCACTGCCATTACATCTGGTGAGCGGCGTAGAGATGTCGACATTATGGGAAAACCAGGAGATCCATATTGTCGGCTTAAACATTGATATCGGGCACCCTGCGTTAACGGCGTTTTTGCAGCATCAGCAAGGGCTGCGTCACCAGCGTGCCCGGGATATAGCAGCCCGGCTGGAAAAAGCACGCATACCTGGCGCCTGGGAAGGGGCATTGCGATATGCCGGGCAGGGTGCGATCACGCGAGGGCATTTTGCCCGTTTTCTGGTGGAGGATGGACGTGCGAATTCAATGGCAGACGTATTCCGGCACTATCTCGCACGCGGTAAAACGGGTTATGTCCCTGCGCAATGGTGTACAATAGAGCAGGCTATTCACGTTATTCATTTGGCAGGCGGGCAGGCCGTGATAGCCCATCCGGGGCGCTATCGTTTATCGGCAAAATGGCTAAAACGCCTGCTGGCGCATTTTTCTGAGGCCGGCGGTGACGCTATGGAAATCGCTCAATGCCAGCAGGCGCCGGGCGAACGGCAGCAATTAGCGCTGTACGCCCGCCAGTTTTCGCTGCGGGCATCACAAGGGTCTGATTTTCACCAGCCCTGCGCGTGGATTGAGCTGGGGCGGCGCCTGGCGCTTCCAGAGGGGGTAATTCCCGTATGGCAAGACTGGGCCTGGGCCAAACATATTAAGAGGGCGGTATGAGCCAGTTTTTTTATATCCATCAGGACAACCCACAGCCGCGACTCATTACTCAGGCGGTGGAAATTGTACGCAAAGGCGGCGTAATTGTTTATCCAACCGATTCCGGGTATGCGCTGGGCTGTCAGTTAGAAAATAAGCATGCGATGGAGCGGATTTGTCGCATCCGTCAACTGGACAGTAACCACAATTTTACCCTGATGTGTCGCGATCTTTCCGAGCTTTCCACCTATGCCTGGGTCGATAATATTGCGTTTCGGTTAATCAAAAATAATACGCCGGGTAATTACACGTTCATATTAAAAGGCACGAAGGATGTTACGCGCCGCTTATTGCAGGAGAAACGGAAAACTATCGGACTGCGCGTGCCGTCTAACCCAATAGCGCTGGCGCTGCTGGAGGCGCTGGCGGAACCCATGCTGTCGACATCGTTAATGCTGCCAGACAGCGAGTTCACTGAGTCCGATCCGGAAGAGATAAAAGACAGGCTGGAAAAGCAGGTTGATTTAATTATCAACGGCGGCTATTTGGGGCAGCAACCGACAACCGTTATCGATTTAACTGAAGATACGCCGGTGATTATCCGCGAAGGGCAAGGCGACGTATCGCCATTTCTTTAGTCAATTAAGCTTAGTTCACCTTAAAAGGCGCCGTATAATGCGCCTTTTTGTTTTCTTGATCTCATTTTTCTGCAAAAGTTCCCTCTAATTTATTTAGCCGCACGAATCCGTAACTAAGGCATTCCTTAGGCCTCGTACACTCGATTTTCAGGTTTAAAAACTGTTAAAAGAAAAAATATGAAACATTTAATGGCAGTGACGAAAAGAAACGGCGGTATGGCGCTTAGCGCGCTGTGCCTGGCTCTATTTGCTGGCAACAGCATGGCGGCGGGAGAGCCTCTTAGCTACGACTCTCCGTGGATGTTTGGCGACTGGGGCGGAACCCGCAGCGCCCTGATAGACGATGGGGTGGATTTCCAGCTCAACTACACCATGGAGGCTGCGTCTAACTGGGGCGGTGGCTATCACAGCTCGACGACCGCACGCTATTCCGACCAGTGGGCATTTGGCGTCAATCTCGACCTTGAGAAGTTACTGAACTGGCAGGACACTGAATTCCAAATGACCATCACCAACCGTGACGGTCAGAATTTATCCGACCAGGTTGCCGACCCGCGTACTGGCACACTTTCTTCAGTGCAGGAAGTTTATGGTCGCGGGCAAACCTGGCGTTTGACTCAGTTCTGGCTGCGTAAAGGCTTTTTCGATGACACGCTGGACGTGAAGGCGGGTCGCGTTACCGTAGGCGAAGACTTCGATAATTTTGACAGTAAATTCCAGAATCTGGCATTCGGCAGCGGGCAGGCGGGTAACTGGCGTGGCGACCACTGGTACAACTGGCCGGTGTCGCAGTGGGGCGGTCGCGTAAAACTCAACCTGACGCCGGATGTATTCCTGCAGGTCGGTTTTTATAACCAAAATCCTTATAACTATGCGCGCGGCGATGGTTTCCGCCTTGAATTTAACCCGACGCAGGGCAACCTGGTGCCGGTAGAATTGGGCTGGAAGCCGACGCTGGGAGCGGATAAATTACCGGGCAACTATCGCATCGGCTATTACTATTCATCGGTTAACGATAATGTTTACGATAGCTGGCGCAACGACGGTTTCCACAATACGAAGCATGCCTACGGTGGCTATATTCTCGCCCAGCAGCAGCTTACCAGCCAGGGCGGTAGCGCGGATCGCGGTTTGACGCTGACTTTACAGGCAGTGATGAACGACCACAGGACATCGAAAACGGATAATTATCAGGCGATCGCACTCACCTGGAAAGGGCCGTTCGATGCGCGTCCTGAAGATGAAATCGGCGTTGGCGCGGCGCGTATTCACGTAAACTCCGACTATACCCGCATGCTGCGGGCAGAAAACCGTGCGAATGGCGAAGTGGATTATCATAGCCCTACGTACCTGCCGATTCAGGAAGGGGCAGAGTACAACTATGAAGTTTACTATAACGTCCATGTAACTAACTGGCTCCAGCTGCGGCCTAATCTGCAATACGTATCGGCGCCGGGCGCGGTGAGTAAAGTCGACAACGCCTTTGTGGGCGGTCTCAGCGCTAATCTGAGTTTCTGATAGCCCTTAACCGCTATCAAAGCCGGCTGGCGTAAAATTACTCATGGATATACCTGCATATCGTCGCTGCTCAAATAGCGTTAAAGACGGTATGCAGGGTTAGCTGCCGCTTCATTGTAATAACCCGCTAACGTTAGGGCTGGATAAACCATCGGCAAGCGCAGCCTGGCGCTCATCTATACATAAAAGCGCCTAATCTTACAGACGTTGCCTTTCCCCCGCTTTGACACGCCGGAATTCTGTGACTATACCCAGCTATTAGGGAGTATGTTTGTTTGCCCCCTGCCTGAGCGCGCAGCCGCGTTATATCCGGCTCGCGAATTATTTATTCACGGAGTATGACTATGACAACCACAGACAGAGAACTTATTAATTTTTCTGAAGATCATGAATTGAATTCGCTATTACGCAAATTAGGGAAAAAGCAGTCACAGGCTAACCGCGCCGTGTTACAGGAAGAAGGGAAGAAGCTGAAAGCCTCTTCGGGAAAGCGTGTATTAACGCATGCGGAATTTGAAGCACATTTAACCTCTTCTGGCGCATCTCTGGAGTAATGAACGCTAAAGCCGCGTTTATTCGGAGATATTCTGGTAACGCTGCTTATTACCGCAGCAGAGTTGATAATATAGCGACTCTGCATTGCTGATTTTTTCTTTTCCCCCACCGCAACTCTCCGTAAAATCATGCGACAACTCGATAAATGTGATGAGTCCTGCATGCTTTCATTTATTTCCCGCCAGCGTCGCTATGAATATCGTTGGCTCTGGGGGCTCGCTCTGGCGCTGTGCGTCTCCACCGGCTTAAGTTTATGCGTGGGCGAAATCTGGATCGGGCCGACGCGCTGGCTTAGCGCCGAAGGGCGCCTGTTTGTCGGGGAACTGCGGCTGCCGCGGACGCTGGCTGTCGCGCTGGCTGGAGCCGCGCTGGCCGTGACCGGCGCGGTGATGCAGGCGTTATTTGCCAACCCGCTGGCTGAGCCCGGCCTTTTGGGCGTTACGAACGGCGCTGGCCTGGCGCTGGTGGCGGGCATTTTACTGGGACACGGGGAAACGCCCGACTGGATGCTGGGGCTATTTGCCATCGGCGGTGCGCTGGTGATTACTGCTCTGTTGCTGCATTTTGCTCTGCGCTACGCCTCCATAAGCCGTCTGCTGCTGTGCGGTGTGGCGCTGGGAATTGTGTGCAGCGCCGCCATGACCTGGGCCGTGTACTTCTCAACTGCGGTAGACCTGCGTCAATTGATGTACTGGATGATGGGCGGTTTTGGCGGTATCAGCTGGGGACAAGGCTGGCTGATGGCGCTGTTGGTTCCGGGTATCATCTGGCTCACCCGCTGCGGTGATGAACTCAACCTGCTGGCGCTTGGTGCCGCTACTGCGCGCCAGCTTGGGCTGCCGCTGTGGCTGTGGCGCAATTTACTGGTTGCCGTCACCGGCTGGCTGGTAGGGATCGGCGTGGCGCTCGCCGGCGCGATAGGGTTTATCGGGCTTATCATTCCTCACGCGCTGCGTCTGTGCGGGCTTAGCGATTATCGCGTTTTACTGCCCGGCAGCGCGCTTGCCGGCGCGACGCTGTTAACGCTGGCCGATATCGTTGCGCGCCGCGCGCCGGGCGTAGGTGAATTGCCGATAGGCGTCGTTACCTCCACTCTTGGTGCGCCTCTATTCATATGGCTATTATTGCGTGGACAGAAATGACGACGTCCGGGTATTTATTGTGCCGCTTTCCCGCCGTATCGGTATCGGAAAACGGCGCCAGCTTATTTGAGGTTCAATGCCAATAATACTGCGCCTGCGCCAGGCAAGTTACATACCGCGCCTGCTGTCGCTGAACGGGGAAATTCACCGGGGCGAGTGTGTGCACCTTGTCGGCCCTAATGGCGCGGGGAAAAGTACTCTGCTGGCCTTGATGGCAGGAATGCTGCGCGGGAGCGGGCAGCTTGATTTCGCCGGTTCCCCGCTGCACGTGTGGGAGCCCGCCGCGCTGGCACGCCGTCGCGCCTGGGTGACGCAACAGCATACGCCGCCGTTTTCCATGCCGCTGTGGCGCTATCTTCAGCACCATCAGGCCATACCGGATGACCAGAGGCTGGAATCAGTAGCGCATCGATTTAGTTTGCAAAATAAATGGCAGTGCCACGTATCGGCGCTGTCCGGCGGTGAATGGCAGCGCGCCAGGCTCTGCGCGGCCTTGCTGCAAATCGAGGCGCCGCATGAGGGGAATCTGTTACTGCTGGATGAGCCGCTTAATAACCTGGATATCGCTCAGCAGCAGGCGCTGGCTCAGGCGCTATCCGCTCATCGCGCGGTCGGCGGGAGCGTAGTGCTATGCAGCCACGATTTGAATTACAGCCTGCATCACGCGGACAGAGTCTGGTTATTACAACAGGGTCGCTGCCTGATTCAGGGGCGCGCCGCAGAGGTACTTACTCCGGCGCGCCTGGAGTCAGTTTACAAGGTGCCGTTCCGGCTACTCGAGGCGGACGGAGAGCGCATTTTATTACCTGCGCCTGTGTTTTGAAGCTCTTGCACCCTGTTCAAGGAGCAGGCTACAGTAGCGGCATAATAGACGGAATGAAGGAGCAAGCCGAATGCGGCAGTGGTTATTTATTATCGCGGTATTAGTACTGGCAGGGTGTAGCCATCATCGCGCGCCGCCGCCGAATGCTCGCCTCTCTGATTCAATTATGGTACTTGCCCAGCTTAACGAGCAGCTTGCCCACTGGCATGGCACTCCTTACCGCTATGGCGGCATGAGCCGCCGCGGGGTCGATTGCTCCGGTTTTGTCGCGTTAACGTTTAGCCAGCGGTTCGCTCTACAATTGCCGCGCGAGACGCGCGCCCAGGCGGAATACGGCACCCGGATCGACAGAGAAGATCTTCTGCCCGGCGATTTGCTCTTTTTTAAAACCGGGCGCGGTGATAATGGCCTGCACGTAGGCATTTACGATAGCGACAATCAATTTATTCATGCCTCTACCAGCCGTGGCGTTATCCGCTCTTCGCTGGATAATGAATACTGGCGCGATACCTTTTGGCAGGCGCGGCGGATTTAGTGAACGCGGTTAGCTCCTGAAAGCAGTGCGTATACAAGACGCTGACCTGAGCGCCGCAGAAGACGGCAATCTTCAACTGAAGGTCGTGGGGGGCGCGAATAATGATTGTCGTTACTTTTCAACTTCTCTGGGAGATAACATTTTGTTCGTCCGGAAGGAATGGCTATTTTTACTGCACAATCAACTTTAAATAAATTGGCTTCGTCAAAAGCGGCATCAGACGCTAACCAGAAATTACGGCGTAGAAGCTGGTGGGTAACGGGTTGAGACGATATCTCGCTGTGGGGGAAAATCTGACAAAACCGAACGCCGTTTTTCTGGCTTGTTAGACGCGGGATATAACGCCGCCTCTGCCAGGGGCGGCGTTGAAATTATCGCGGTTGCCGTGGGTCAGGCAAAGCGGCTGTCCACGGCGCTGGCAAGCGAGGCCAGCAGTACTTCACTTTGCTCCCAGCCCAGGCACGGGTCGGTGATTGATTGTCCGTACGTCGGCAAAACGCCAGGCATTATTGCCTGTTGCCCTTCCTGCAGAAAGCTTTCCACCATCACACCGGCTATGGCCTGAGAGCCGCTGCGGATTTGCTGGCATATGTCTTCGCAAACCTCAAGCTGGCGGCGATGCTGTTTCTGGCAATTACCGTGGCTGAAATCAACGACGAGGCGCTCCGGCAGCGAAAAGGCTCGCAGTGCGCTACAGGCGGCGGCGAGATCGCTGGCGTGGTAATTAGGCGTTATGCCACCGCGCATAATAATGTGTCCCCACGGGTTGCCGCTGGTTTGATAGGCGGTCATTTGCCCCTGTTTATCCGGGGAGAGAAACAGATGTCCGGCGCGGGCGGCGCGGATGGCATCAATGGCAATGCGCGTATTGCCGTCCGTGCCGTTTTTAAATCCAATCGGGCAGGAGAGCGCGGACGCCATTTCACGATGTACCTGGCTTTCCGTAGTGCGTGCGCCAATCGCGCCCCAGCTTATCAAATCGGCAATATACTGCCCGATCACCATATCCAGAAATTCTGTTGCAGTAGGAACGCCGAGCAAATTGATGTTTAGCAGCAGGCGCCGCGCCAGCTCCAGCCCTTGATTGATACGAAAACTACCGTTGAGATCGGGATCGGAGATGAGCCCCTTCCAGCCAACGACGGTGCGGGGTTTTTCAAAATAGGTGCGCATCACAATTTCAAGACGCGAACGGTAACGCTCGCGCATTGCGCCTATGCGGCGGGCATATTCCAGCGCAGCGTCAGGATCGTGGATTGAACAGGGGCCAATAATGACTAATAAACGCTTATCTTTACCGTCGAGGATGCGTTCGATGCGGTGGCGAGAGGCGTTAATATGGTCGGCCAGCTCGGTACTAACCGAATAGCGCTGCGCCAACTCGCCTGGGGTGATGAGCTTATCGATGCGCGTAGTGCGCATTCCATCAGTGTTGTTCATTATAAGGGCAATCCCGAAATTGAATAGCTTCGCGCCGGCACCGGGCCGGGAAGTGATGACGATCACAATAAACCAATTTGTGCTGAATTTAAACTCAACCAAAGAGGCATGTGTTGATTTCGGGAGAGCGTAACATATTAAAGTGCGCTATTGAACTAGTTTTCTAGTACATGCGGCGACTGAGACCTGCGATATCCATAATTTTAGTGGCGATTTCTTCAACGGAATAATTGGTGCTATTGAGATAGCGCACATTATATCTGCGATACAGCGCCTCGACTTCTGCAACTTCCAGGCGACACTGGCGCAGTGAGGCATAGCGGCTATTTTCCCGTCGCTCTTCGCGGATAGCCGCCAGGCGCTCCGGATCGATAGTCAGGCCGAATAATTTGTGCTGTAACGGTTTCAGAGCGGCCGGTAACTGTATGTTATCCATATCATCTGCAATGAAAGGATAATTGGCGGCGCGGATGCCGTACTGCATCGCCAGATATAAGCTGGTGGGCGTTTTACCGCAGCGCGATACGCCTAATAAAATAATCTGCGCCCGATCGAGGTTGCGCAGAGAAACGCCGTCATCGTGAGCAAGCGTGTAATCAATGGCCGCAATACGCGCGTCGTAACGGTTAAGATTGCCCGGCGTCAGCCCATGGGTGCGATGCGCTATCGGCGTCGGGTCCAGCCGTAGCTCCTGCTGCAGCGGCCCCACCAGCGTCTGCACAATATCCTGACAAAATCCTGCACTTTGCAAAATGATGGCGCGTATTTCCGGTAATACAATTGAGAAAAAAACCAGCGGCCGTTCGCCGGTTTGCTGCCAGATGGCGTCGATCTGCTCTTTCACCGCCCGGGCGCGGCTTTCCGTTTCTACAAACGGCAGGGTAATACTGTTAATCGCCACAGGGAATTGTGACATCACGGCGTGGCCTAATACTTCGGCGGTAATCGCCGTACCGTCGGAAATATAGAAAACATGGCGATCGACAGCAGCATCCATAGATATATTCCTCAATGATAATCGGTAAACCAGAATGGAAAAGCAGCAACTGAAACTAGCCTGGTTTAATGGGAGGCTGAAATAAAGTTTTATTTTCCAATACGCAAAATTTTCTCATTCATATATTGCTATAGGCGTAGATATTTTAAGGTTTTATTGAATAATCATGAGGTTATGGTAATTACGGAATCTATCCGAAAAAATTATATTTTTTAGTTGCTTGAACGATTCACCGTTTTTACTGCGTAAACAAATATGCCAGGCTAATAAAGAATTATCGCAATTCTGTGTCCATTCATATTCAAAAAGGATTGTTTCGATGTCCAATAACGGCTCGTCGCCGCTGGTGCTTTGGTATAACCAACTCGGCATGAATGATGTAGACAGGGTCGGGGGGAAAAATGCTTCCCTCGGTGAATGATTACTAATCTCTCTGACTTGGGGGTTTCCGTACCCAACGGATTTGCCACTACCGCAGAGGCGTTCAATCAGTTTTTGGATAGTCGCGGCGTTAATGAGCGCATTTATGCGCTGCTGGATAATACGAATATTGATGATGTTGATGAGCTTGCCCGCGCCGGGGCTCAAATTCGTCAATGGATTATTGACACGCCTTTTCAGCCCGCGCTGGAAGAGGCCATCCGCGATGCCTATCACCAGCTTTCAGCCGATGATGCACAGGCGTCGTTTGCCGTACGCTCATCCGCGACCGCTGAAGATATTCCGGATGCGTCTTTTGCCGGGCAGCAGGAAACCTTTCTGAACGTGCAGGGGCTTGATGCCGTGATGATTGCGGTTAAGCACGTTTTTGCGTCGCTATTTAATGACAGAGCCATCTCTTATCGCGTACATCAGGGGTATGATCACCGCGGCGTAGCGCTCTCTGCAGGGGTCCAGCGCATGGTGCGCTCAGATTTAGCCTCATCGGGCGTAATGTTTTCCATTGATACCGAGTCGGGATTCGACCAGGTTGTGTTTATCACCGGCGCCTGGGGGCTGGGCGAAATGGTGGTTCAGGGCGCAGTCAATCCGGATGAATTTTATGTGCATAAACCGACGCTTTCCGCCGGGCGCCCGGCTATTGTGCGGCGCACAATGGGCTCGAAGAAAATTCGTATGGTGTATGCGGATAATCAGGAGCACGGTAAGCAGGTGCGTATCGAAGATGTTGCTCAGGAGGAGCGCGATCGCTTTTGCCTGAACAACGAGGAAATTCAGGCGCTGGCTACCCAGGCTATCCAAATTGAGAAGCATTATGGGCGCCCGATGGATATTGAATGGGCGAAAGATGGGCATACCGGGCAGCTTTTTATCGTACAGGCTAGACCGGAAACGGTGCGTTCTCGCGGGCAGGTAATGGAGCGCTATACCTTAAACGCGCAGGGCAAAGTTATCGCTGAAGGGCGCGCTATCGGGCATCGCATCGGTGCCGGTCCGGTGAAGGTTATCCATAATATTAGCGAGATGAACCGTATCCAGGCGGGAGATGTTTTGGTCACGGATATGACCGACCCCGACTGGGAGCCGATTATGAAGAAAGCCGCGGCGATCGTAACCAATCGCGGCGGGCGAACCTGCCATGCGGCAATTATTGCCCGTGAACTGGGTATTCCCGCCGTAGTAGGCTGTGGCGATGCGACTGAGCGGATGCAGGACGGACAGGCGGTCACGGTCTCCTGCGCTGAAGGGGATACTGGCTATGTATATGCAGAAAATTTGGACTTCAGCGTACAAAGTTCGAACGTGGAAAGCCTGCCGGAACTGCCGCTGAAGATTATGATGAATGTCGGTAATCCGGATCGCGCCTTTGATTTCGCCTGCCTGCCAAATGAGGGCGTGGGACTGGCGCGCCTTGAATTTATTATTAACCGTATGATTGGCGTGCATCCGCGCGCGCTACTGGAGTTTGAACAGCAAGAACCGGCCCTGCAGGCTCAAATTCAGGAGATGATAAAAGGGTATGATTCGCCGGTAGAATATTACATTGCGCGCCTGACTGAGGGCATTGCCACCTTAGGGGCTGCGTTCTGGCCGAAGCGTGTGATTGTCCGCCTGTCTGACTTTAAATCAAATGAGTATGCCAACCTGGTTGGCGGCGAGCGCTATGAGCCGGCAGAAGAGAATCCTATGCTGGGTTTTCGCGGTGCCGGGCGCTATGTTTCAGAAAGCTTCCGCGACTGCTTTGCGCTGGAGTGCGAGGCGGTGAAACGCGTGCGTAATGAGATGGGGCTTACCAACGTTGAGGTCATGGTGCCGTTTGTGCGCACGGTCGACCAGGCTCAGGCGGTAGTAGCAGAGCTGGCAAAGCAGGGGCTGAAACGCGGCGAGAACGGCCTGAAAGTCATCATGATGTGTGAAATCCCTTCTAATGCGCTGCTGGCAGATCAGTTTCTGGAGCATTTTGACGGGTTTTCCATCGGTTCAAATGATATGACGCAGCTTGCGTTAGGCCTGGACCGGGATTCCGGAGTCGTTTCTGAGCTCTTCGATGAGCGTAATTCCGCCGTGAAGGCGCTGCTATCAATGGCGATTAAAGCGGCAAAACGCCAGGGTAAGTATGTGGGAATTTGCGGGCAAGGGCCGTCCGATCACGAGGATTTTGCAGCGTGGTTGATGGAAGAAGGAATTGATAGTTTGTCACTCAACCCAGATACCGTTGTGCGGACCTGGCTGAAGCTTGCTGAAATGCGCGCGTAACCTGCTTGCTGCCTTTCCGCTGTTACAAACCAGCCCTCTGGGCTGGTTTTTTTACTCCAATGAAAAGATGTTCAGGTTTTGGATTTAATTGAATAAATTACTTTTCTAACCGCAGGCCGAAGGCTGGCTTGTTGATGCATTTTCCATCGGTTTGAATGATATGACACAGCTTGTATGAGGTGCGTTTTTCATTCTGAGCCATCTGTGATTAATGACGCTGTATGCAGCAATATAGGCATTAAGATTATTTACAGGGCAGGGTATCAGCGTTAAGCGTGAATTTCACGTGACGTTGTCACAGAAAATTGTCGCTAAATGCAGGATAAAAAAAAGCCCATCGTGGGAGATGGGCAAAGACTACACACAGCAATTCGTTGTTTCACTCAGGGGATTTCCATGCTTATAAATCAAGGTGTTGATTCATAACCGTGTTATCGATGATAGCGAGGAGAAATGAAAGCGTCGATCGGATTCCTCCCAATAGTTAAAGAATAATGAAGATTTTAGCAGGAAATACGTATACAAAAGGTAAAATTATCGGTAATAGCGCTTAAAAATAGGAATTTTGATAAGTTTTATTAATAAATTCGGTCCCGCGATGGGCCCGTTAATGAAGGCAGAGCGCAACGCGCCCTTATAGGGCGGTTGTTGTCACATCAGGTTCGTCAAGCTGTTCAACGGCTTCTTCAGGGGTTTCTGTCGGCGTTGGAATTTCATGTACCCACACGGAATAGATGCGCCAGGACACAGCCAGAACTACCGGGCCGATAAACAGACCTATCATACCAAAGGCAAACATGCCGCCAATGACGCCTGACAGAATAAGCACTAGCGGTAAGTCGGCGCCCATACGAATAAGCATTGGGCGAATAACGTTATCCATCATTCCAACTACGCAGCTCCAGACTAATAAAACAGTTCCCCATGTCGTATCACCGGACCAGTAAAGCCAGATGATGGCTGGAACTAACACGGGAAGCGGGCCGAGTTGCACCAGGCAGATCAGGATCATGGCTACGGCAAGCAGTGTGGCATAAGGAATGCCGGAAACCGCCAGCCCTATCCCACCCAAAATGCCCTGAACCAGCGCGGTTACTACTACGCCGAGCGCAACGGCGCGGATGGCCTGAGCGGCTAATACCACCGCGGCATCGCCGCGCTGTGACGCTAACCGATAGCCGAAATGGCGGAATCCAAGCGCAACGCGCTCGCCGCGCCAGTAGAGCAAAATGCTAAACAGTAGCATCAGGCCGCAGTGCATCAGAAATCGCCCAACGTGTGCCGCCTGGCCAAGGAACCAGGTCGTAGTCGTCCCGACATAGGGGCGCACTTTTTCCATCATTGCGCTGCCACCGCTATTAACCAGCGTATGCCAGCTACTATAAAGTTTAGATCCTACCAGCGGTATCGAGTTCAACCATTCCAGCTGTGGCAATGCAAGATGGCCGGCAGTGGCCCATTTTACGAGGGGAGCGCTGTTTTCAACGAAACTATTCACCAGCAACGCAATGGGAAGCACAAACAGCAGCAGTAATAAAAGCGTCATTACCAGCACGGCCAGGGCGCGTTTCCCCCATAGCAAACGCTGTAGCCGTAACATCATTGGCCAGGTGGCGATAACAACGGTCCCAGCCCAGGCAAAGCCTAAAATAAAAGGGCGCACTACCCAAAAGCAGGCGACGATCATTATTAAAAGAAAGAGAACGGACAGCAATATCTGCGTGACGTCCACGGATTGTCGATTTTTTTCCATACCACTTACCATTAACTTGAGCGCCACACTCTGGCGCAGAGAACTTTATCCAGTCGGATGTGTTTAATGATGATGTATTTCAGGCAGATTGCACAGAAAGTTTGCTTCACAATACTGACGACGGATAACAAAAAAATATGATACAACACGAAGATACAACGCAAACAAGAACTTCACACTTCAACTCTCTAAATGGACCGGGCAGGCAATGATCCCACAAATTTCTCAGGCGCCGGGCCTGTTACAGGCGGTGCTTGATTTTTTACAGGAACTGGAGCAGCAAGGATTTACCGGTGACGCCACAACGCGCTACGCCGAAAGGCTGACTATGGCGACGGATAATAGCGTATACCAGCTATTACCCGATGCTGTGCTTTTCCCTCGTTCAACGGCGGACGTCGCACTAGTGGCGCGCATTGCCGACGATGCGCGCTTTCAGTGCCTGGCCTTTACGCCGCGCGGTGGCGGAACGGGCACCAACGGACAGGCGCTTAACCACGGTATAGTGGTCGATATGTCGCGCTATATGAATAGGATTATTGAGATTAATCCTGAAGAAGGCTGGGTACGCGTGGAAGCTGGCGTGATTAAAGATCAATTAAACCTGTCTCTGCGCCCGTACGGTTTTTTCTTCTCACCGGAGCTATCAACCAGCAACCGCGCTACGCTTGGTGGAATGATCAATACGGATGCATCCGGGCAGGGTTCTTTGGTGTACGGTAAAACGTCCGATCATGTATTGGGAGTACGCGCCGTGCTGCTAGGCGGCGAAATACTTGATACTCGCCAGATGCCCGCCGCGCTGGCACGGGTGCTCGGCAAAGAAAATACGCAGACCGGGCGAATATATCGAACGGTATTTGATCGTTGCCAGGCACAGCGCTCACTGATTCTTGAAAAATTTCCGCAGCTAAACCGTTTTCTAACCGGCTACGATCTTCGACACGTTTTTAATGAGGATATGACCCAGTTTGATCTGACGCGCATTCTCACCGGTTCTGAAGGCACGCTGGCATTTATTACCGAAGCGCGGCTGAATATTACGCCGATACCTAAGGTGCGCCGCCTGGTGAATGTGAAATATGACTCGTTCGATGCCGCGCTGCGCAGCGCGCCTTTCATGGTTGATGCCGCCGCGCTTTCCGTAGAAACCATTGACTCCACGGTACTTAATCTCGCGCGCGAGGACATCGTCTGGCATTCGGTGCGGGAACATATCTCGGACGTGCCGGGAAAAACCATGGCCGGATTAAATATCGTCGAGTTCGCTGGCGATGATGAGGTGCAGATAGATGCACGGGTATCCGCATTATGCGCCCGGCTGGATGCCGGCATCGCGAGCCAGGAAAGCGGGATCATTGGCTGGCAGTTGTGTCGCGATATTGCGAGCATTGAACGTATATATGCTATGCGCAAAAAAGCCGTTGGTCTGTTAGGCAATGCGCCAGGTCAGGCAAAACCAATTCCTTTTGTGGAAGACACTTGCGTACTGCCGCAGCATTTAGCCGATTATATTACCGAATTCCGGGCGCTGCTGGACCAACATGGTTTGAATTACGGTATGTTCGGGCACGTTGACGCCGGGGTTTTGCACGTGCGCCCGGCGCTGGATATGTGCGATCCACGGCAAGAAGCGCTGTTAACGCAAATTTCGGATGCGGTAGTGGCGCTAACGGCTAAATATGGCGGATTACTGTGGGGGGAACACGGCAAAGGGTTTCGTGCGCAGTATAGCCCGGCTTTTTTTGGTGAGACGCTGTATGCGGAACTGCGGGAAATTAAAGCGGCTTTTGATCCCTATAATCGGCTTAACCCCGGGAAAATCTGCCCGCCTGCGGGAATAGATACACCAATGTGGCAGGTCGATGCGATTAAACGCGGCACCTACGATCGGCAAATTCCCGGAGCGGTACGCAATGCCTGGCGCGGCGCGATGACCTGTAATGGCAACGGACTATGTTTCAATTTTGATGTTCGCAGCCCCATGTGCCCATCGATGAAAATCACCCGTGAACGGGTACATTCGCCCAAAGGCCGCGCCGGGTTGATCCGCGAATGGCTGCGGCTGCTGGCAGAAGAGGGCGTTAACCCAGTTCAGCTGGAACAGGCGCTGGCGCATCAAAAAACCAGCCTGCGTCATTTGATCAAGCGGGTGCGTAATACCTGGTATGCGCGCAGAGGGGAGTATGATTTCTCTCATGAAGTTAAAATTGCAATGTCGGGTTGCCTGGCTTGTAAAGCCTGCTCTACGCAGTGTCCGGTAAAAATCGACGTGCCGGAGTTTCGTGCGCGCTTTCTGCAGCTTTATCATACGCGCTATTTGCGGCCGCTACGCGATCGCGTTGTGGCCAACGTTGAAAGCTATGCGCCTTTGATGGCGCGCGCGCCGCGCGCGTTTAATGCCGTGCTTTCTCAGCCGTGGGTGCGCCATTTCACGGCGCGCCGCATTGGTATGGTGGATTTACCTGCATTATCGGTGCCTTCGCTGCAGCGGCAACTGGTCAAACATCCCAGTGCGAATATGACGCTAGAGCAATTAGAAAGGCTAAGTTCGCAAGAGCGCAGTCGGACCTTACTTATCGTGCAGGATCCGTTTACCAGCTATTATGATGCGCCCGTGGTGGCTGATTTCGTCGCCCTGGCGGATAAGCTCGGCTGGCGCCCCGTACTACTTCCTTTTTCACCCAACGGTAAAGCCGCGCATATTAAAGGATTTTTACAGCAATTCGCTAAAACGGCCCGTAAAACCGCAGATTTTCTTAATCGCATCGCCAGGCTGGGGATGCCGATGGCCGGCGTGGATCCTGCGTTGGTGCTATGTTATCGCGATGAATATCGTCAGGCGCTGGGCGAGGCGCGCGGTGATTTCCAGGTCCAGCTGGCACAGGAATGGCTGCTGTCTGCTCTGGCGGAGCGTTCGCGGCAAACGGCAGGAGGGGAACCCTGGTATTTGTTTGGCCACTGCACCGAATCGACGGCGCTTCCCGATACGGGAAAGCAGTGGGCTGAGATTTTTGCCCGCTGCGGCGCTGTCCTGGAAAATGTCCAGGTTGGCTGCTGTGGAATGGCAGGCACATATGGCCATGAGGCGCAGCATCTTCAGAACTCATTGGGGATTTATGCGCTTTCCTGGCATCAGGCGCTGCAGCGATTGCCGCGCGACCGCTGCCTTGCAAGCGGCTACTCATGCCGCAGCCAGGTAAAACGTACGGAGGGCAACGGCATTCGCCATCCTTTACAGGCTTTACTGGAGATTTTGACATGATTTGGCGGCGAGAAATTACCCTTGAGGCCCTGAACGCGCTTGGCAGCGATAATATGGTCGGGCACGTTGATATTCGGTTTGAACGCATTGATGCGCAAACGCTGGAAGCCAGCATGCCGGTTGATTATCGCACCCGCCAGCCGTTTGGCTTATTGCACGGTGGCGCATCGGTGGTTCTGGCGGAAACGCTTGGGTCGGTTGCAGGTTGGTTGAGTACGGAAGGGGAACAAAAAGTGGTTGGGCTTGAGATTAACGCCAATCATATACGCCCGGTTCATGAGGGGCGCGTGCGCGGCGTTTGCCGCGCCATTCACGTGGGGCGCCGTCACCAGGTATGGCAAATTGATATTTTCAATGCGCAAAATGAAATGTGCTGTACTACGCGATTAACCACGGCGGTGATTTAGGCTTATGCGCTGAAAGGCGGGGCGCAGGTTTCGAAGCTGCGCTTTACTTAGCTTCCGTACAGCCTTTGCCCGCCTTCGACATCATACTCAACGTAAAGTCATCGCTTTTGTGGGCAAACGCGGCCAGAGTGGGAAAGTCTGCCCAGTGGTAAAACTGCGCTGGCGGCGGCAGGGCTTTCATATGGCGTGAGGGGAAAAGGCGCAGTTCCCCCGCTTTATCAAGGTCCAGGCCCGCGACGGAGGCGGGTAAAGACAGTAATACAGGAGGGCTTCGCTCGCCCGGCACGGACGTTGGCAAGCGACTATTGCCGACAAAATAGTTGCGATATAAAACCAAAAACTTATCTGGCACCGCGCGTTTACTGCACCACCATACTCCATCCAGCATATCGAACTGAAAGCGGGTCAGCCTTGCGGGCTGTGCGCCTAATTGCCTGAGCGCGGCAGGTAAGGCTTTTGACAGCGCCGCATTAAATTCCCCCTTTGACGCGCCTTCGCCGCTAAGAAGCAAAGAGGCGGATAGCCGGGCACCTAACAAATTAGAGTAGAGATCTTCCGGTGAAAATGCAGAAATTTCCTCAGAGAAACCAGGCACAGAGCGGAAACCGTACCACTGAGCTATTTCATGCCAGGCGGCAACCTGGAATGCGATATGCGCTGATATCCATACTGCCAGCGTATAAGCCTGCGCGGCGTCTTCCGGAATAGCAAAAGGAAAAAAGATAATCTGGCGCTGCGCCAGCTCATCATCAAGCCGTAGGGTAAAAGCCTTGCCAAGGCGTGGATAGAGCTGGCTGAACAAGTAGAATGTCATGTCCGCCGTATCGCGCACGTGGGCAATATCAATAAAGCCCCCTCGCTGTGTATACAAAATACCGTTTTTTTCCTGGCTCATCCCGGCAATTTGTCTGGCAGCGCCCAGCAGGCTGTCATTATAGGCATGATGACCCAGGCTTTCTGTGTCAACGACATTATTAACCCGATACAAAGGTACAGGAATAAACCCCAGTTTGGCTTTCAGGTTGTAACCAAATGCACAGCAGGGGCGGAGCCCGCCTGGGGCTGACAGAGGGGCTGTGACGGGCCAGGCTTGTGTAGCCTGAAGTTGAGGGACGGCAGCAAGAGCGGCTTCTGTCGTGAGAGCCTGAAGACTTAAAGGAAATATCAACAGTGCCAGAGCAAGCGTCCGACCGGTATTCGAAAAAATCAAAATGCCTCCCCGGCCTGGAAATAAAATCCGCTGCTGTTTTTCCCAAGGCCATAATCGAGACGGACATTGAAGCCGGGTTTGAAGGTGAAGCGATATCCGGTGCCGACGGTAGGGAGCCAGGGGTTTCGCGTTAGTCCGTGCCATCTCGATGCCATGGTGCCTGCTCCTGCCCAGAGTACATATCCATGCCGCCAGTTAAGTTTCTGACGATATTCGAGCTGAGTACTGAGCGTATTACGATCCCGGTAACGCCCTTCGTAGTATCCGCGCATTCTGTGGCTGTTTCCCAGCGATGGTAGTTGATTCCAGGGAACGTTTCCCTGTGTAAATGCGCCGTTAGTCTCCCAGGCTAATTCACGCATGTTGCCCAGCGCGAAATAGCTTCTCAATTGGGCTTCATAGCGTTCAAAGCGGCTATCGCTGCCGGTGTCCGGTGAAAAATGGGCATAGCCAAGCTGAGCTAACACGCCATGGCGCGGATTAGGAATGAAATCGCGCGTGTCATAGCGCAGGCTGGTAGCAAACCCGCTACTGAACACGCTCTCACCAGCGCGTTCATCGGTAATGGTGTGTTTTTGTTTATGCTGAATGCGCGCGGCGTGCATCGAGGCTAAAGACCAGCCTAAACCAAGCCAACTATTCGGCGCGAACTCAGTTAGCCATTCCGGATGTCAACAACGGGTAAAAAGTGATCCACTTACCGTCACCACCAACGGTCTAA
>CALYPF010000057.1 GCA_945271245.1 uncultured Enterobacteriaceae bacterium
CTGGATCAGTTTTCAACCGCTGGGGTGGATCAGTTTTGCACCGTTGGTAACATATGCCTCAGTGCCGTAAATATTCCCCTATAAACAATTAAGACAGAGCTTTAAGGTTAGGTGAGTAGTGCAAATTCTACTCTCAATAAAAGATTGCTGAGTGCTAGGTTCAAGTACTCAGCCAGAGTGTCACACAGTAATAAAAACCTAAATACTTATCTAAAGATATATTGGAAAGCCCACACCGATTGCTTTTCTCAAAACACTACCATCTCAAAGGAATCTTTTGATGCCGATGGATTGGTCAGATACATCTGTGTAGGGCACAGAAAAACCGCATATTCGGAAAGGGCATATTGTCAGTGTCATACTGGAAGTTACGCACTTAAAAGACGCTTCGAAAATTCTTTTTAAACAGATAATTGTGTGAAAACAGCGATGAACTGGAGATTATTTGCGGCAGTTATTTAGGGAGTACTATTTCATATCAGAGAAAAAGAAGAGTGTGAATTCAGGTTAATTAATAAAGCTGCATATATTCACATACGAAGAGGATATTATTTATCTAATTCAAAGAGTTAATCATTTAGTTACTCTTAATGTTAAAACCGCCAATTTAATGTTTTCTACTATTGTTGAGATAATTCCTGTAAAACTATATTGTAATAATAATAGTTATCATTCTTCAATAGCATCTTTTTAGTAACGGGAGAAATTATGTACGTTTGTCTGTGTAATGGTATTAGTGATAAAAAACTGCGCCAGGCCGTACGTCAGTTTCAGCCACAATCTTTTCAACAACTGCGCAAGTTTGTGTTAATCGGTAACCAGTGCGGTAAATGTGTGCGCGCAGCGCGTGAGATCATGCAGGAAGAGTTGATTCAACTCCCTGAGCTAAAAGAAATTGCCTGAATGCACAGATGGGAGGCTATTGAGGTTTAGATAATAAACCGGCAAGTAAGCGCCTCTTTTTTTGACTTACGCTCCAGCGCATCTACTCTCTAATGAGATGAAGCGGAGGGTAGACATAATGAAGGGCGATCCGAAGATTATAAATTACCTCAATAAATTATTGGGGAATGAGCTGGTAGCGATTAACCAGTACTTTTTACATGCACGCATGTTTAAAAACTGGGGGCTGATGCGATTGAATGATATTGAGTATCATGAATCAATAGATGAAATGAAGCACGCTGATAAATATATCGAACGTATTTTATTCCTTGAAGGAATTCCGAACCTTCAGGATCTTGGTAAGTTGCGTATTGGTGAAGATGTCGAAGAGATGTTGCAATCTGATTTACAGCTAGAACTGGACGGAGCCAAAGATCTCCGTGAGGCTATTGCGTATGCTGATAGCGTACATGACTATGTAAGTCGCGATATGCTAATTACTATCCTTGCCGACGAAGAACATCATATAGACTGGCTGGAAACAGAGCTGGAGCTTGTAACAAAAATAGGGCTACAGAACTATATCCAGTCACAGCTTCGTGAAGCGGCACAGTAAACGCCAGAGCGCAGCTTATCTAAATTGTTGTTGCAGTTAGGCTGCTATCGATACCTTCTTGCATGCGGTGATTTATATTGAGAACTTGCGCTTTTGATTAAATTATAGGCGTCCCTTGCTTCGTGGCGAGATTCCCGTATAATGCGCGGGCTGTCTGTATTGACGGTGGGTTCATCTGAATCCTGGGCGGTGCATTTTGCCGCCGAACAATGCCCCCAATTGCGGGGCTATGCAACTAAACGATTACACTCTCCCATCAATCGTAATGGGTTCGAGGAGTAATTCTTTTTGTCTATAAATAATTTGGAGCTCTGGTCTCATGCAGAACCAAAGAATCCGTATCCGTCTTAAAGCGTTTGATCATCGCCTGATCGATCAATCAACCGCGGAAATCGTTGAGACCGCTAAGCGCACTGGTGCGCAGGTACGTGGTCCAATCCCGCTGCCGACCCGCAAAGAGCGCTTTACCGTTCTGATCTCTCCGCACGTCAATAAAGATGCGCGCGATCAGTATGAAATCCGCACTCATAAGCGTCTGGTTGACATCGTTGAGCCAACCGAGAAAACCGTTGATGCTCTGATGCGTCTGGATCTGGCTGCCGGTGTAGACGTGCAGATCAGCCTGGGTTAATCAGGTCATTGAACGATTGAGAGGTTGAAACAATGATTGGTTTAGTCGGTAAAAAAGTGGGCATGACTCGCATCTTCACTGAAGAAGGCGTTTCAATCCCTGTAACCGTTATTGAAGTTGAAGCAAACCGCGTTACCCAGGTTAAAGACCTGGCGAACGATGGCTATCGCGCAGTCCAGGTTACTACCGGTGCGAAAAAAGCGAACCGCGTAACGAAACCTGAAGCGGGTCATTTTGCTAAGGCTGGTGTTGAAGCAGGCCGCGGTCTGTGGGAATTCCGCCTGGCAGAAGGCGAAGAATTTACCGTAGGTCAGAGCATTAACGTTGAACTCTTCACTGATGTGAAGAAAGTCGACGTAACTGGCACCTCAAAAGGTAAAGGCTTCGCTGGTACCGTTAAGCGCTGGAATTTCCGTACCCAAGACGCTACCCACGGTAACTCCTTGTCTCACCGCGTTCCGGGTTCTATCGGTCAGAACCAGACTCCGGGCAAGGTATTTAAAGGCAAGAAAATGGCAGGCCAGCTAGGCAACGAACGCGTTACTGTTCAGAGCCTGGACGTAGTACGTGTTGACGCTGAGCGTAACCTGCTGCTGGTTAAAGGTGCGGTTCCGGGTGCAACCGGTAGCGACCTGATCGTTAAACCGGCTGTGAAGGCGTGAGGAGATAGCAATGGAATTAGTATTGAAAGACGCGCAGAGCGCGCTGACTGTTTCCGAAACTACCTTCGGTCGTGATTTCAACGAAGCGCTGGTTCACCAGGTTGTTGTTGCTTATGCAGCAGGTGCCCGTCAGGGTACACGTGCTCAGAAGACTCGTGCTGAAGTTACTGGCTCCGGTAAAAAACCGTGGCGCCAGAAAGGCACCGGTCGCGCACGTTCTGGCTCCATTAAGAGCCCGATCTGGCGTTCAGGTGGCGTAAGCTTCGCTGCACGTCCGCAGGACCACAGTCAGAAAGTTAACAAAAAGATGTATCGCGGCGCGCTGAAAAGCATCCTGTCCGAACTGGTTCGCCAGGAACGTCTGATTGTCGTTGAGAAGTTCTCTGTTGAAGCACCGAAGACTAAGATGCTGGCACAGAAACTGAAAGATATGGCGTTGGAAGATGTGCTGATCGTTACCGGTGAGTTGGACGAAAATCTGTTCCTGGCCGCACGCAACCTGCATAAGGTTGATGTTCGCGATGCAGCAGGTATCGATCCGGTAAGCCTGATCGCCTTCGATAAAGTTGTTATGACGGCTGACGCTGTTAAGCAAGTTGAGGAGATGCTGGCATGATTCGTGAAGAACGTCTGCTGAAGGTGCTGCATGCACCACACGTTTCTGAGAAAGCGTCTACTGCGATGGAAAAAAATAACACCATCGTTCTCAAAGTTGCTAAAGACGCGACTAAAGCAGAAATCAAAATTGCTGTTCAGAAACTGTTTGAAGTCGAAGTCAATGACGTACGTACTCTGATTGTTAAGGGTAAGGTTAAGCGTCATGGGCAGCGTATCGGTCGTCGTAGCGACTGGAAAAAAGCTTACGTCACCCTGAAGGAAGGCCAGAATCTGGACTTCATTGGCGGCGCTGAGTAAGTCGGAGGAGTAATACAATGGCAGTTGTTAAGTGTAAACCGACATCTCCGGGTCGTCGCCACGTCGTTAAAGTGGTTAACCCTGAGCTGCACAAGGGCAAACCTTTTGCTCCGTTGCTGGAAAAAAACAGCAAATCCGGTGGCCGTAACAACAATGGCCGTATCACCACGCGTCACATCGGTGGTGGCCACAAGCAGGCTTATCGTATTGTTGACTTTAAACGCAACAAAGACGGTATCCCGGCAGTTGTTGAGCGTCTTGAGTACGATCCGAACCGTTCTGCGAATATCGCACTGGTTCTGTACAAAGACGGTGAGCGCCGTTATATCCTAGCCCCGAAAGGCCTGAAAGCTGGCGACCAGATTCAGTCTGGCGTTGATGCTGCAATCAAAGCGGGTAACACCCTGCCGATGCGCAATATCCCGGTAGGTTCTACTGTGCATAACGTAGAAATGAAGCCGGGTAAAGGCGGTCAGCTTGCACGTTCTGCTGGCGCATATGTACAGATCGTTGCGCGTGATGGTGCTTATGTCACCCTTCGCCTGCGCTCTGGTGAGATGCGTAAGATAGAGGCTGAATGCCGTGCAACTCTGGGCGAAGTTGGCAATGCTGAGCATATGCTGCGCGTTCTGGGTAAAGCTGGTGCCAGCCGCTGGCGTGGTGTTCGCCCTACCGTTCGCGGTACTGCGATGAACCCGGTAGACCACCCACATGGTGGTGGTGAAGGTCGTAACTTTGGTAAGCACCCGGTTTCTCCATGGGGCGTTCAGACCAAAGGTAAGAAGACTCGCAGCAACAAACGTACTGATAAATTTATCGTACGTCGCCGTAGCAAATAATTTTAGAGGATAAGCCATGCCACGTTCTCTCAAGAAAGGTCCTTTTATTGACCTGCACTTGCTGAAGAAGGTAGAGAAAGCGGTGGAAAGCGGAGACAAGAAGCCCCTGCGCACTTGGTCCCGTCGTTCAACGATCTTTCCTAACATGATCGGTTTGACCATCGCTGTCCATAATGGTCGTCAGCACGTTCCAGTTTTTGTTTCCGATGAAATGGTCGGTCACAAATTAGGTGAATTCGCGCCGACCCGTACTTACCGCGGCCACGCGGCTGATAAAAAAGCCAAGAAACGCTAAGAGAGGAGGAAGAGATGGAAACTATCGCTAAACATCGCCATGCTCGTTCTTCTGCTCAGAAGGTTCGCCTTGTGGCTGACCTGATTCGCGGTAAGAAAGTGTCGCAGGCTCTGGACATCTTGACCTACACCAATAAGAAAGCGGCTGTACTGGTCAAGAAGGTTCTGGAATCTGCCATTGCTAACGCTGAACACAACGATGGCGCTGATATCGACGATCTGAAAGTTACGAAAATTTTCGTAGATGAAGGCCCTAGCATGAAGCGCATTATGCCGCGTGCTAAAGGTCGTGCAGATCGCATCCTGAAGCGCACCAGCCACATTACTGTGGTTGTGTCCGATCGCTGAGACTCTGGAGACTAGCAATGGGTCAGAAAGTACATCCTAATGGTATTCGCCTGGGTATTGTAAAACCATGGAACTCTACCTGGTTTGCGAACACCAAAGAATTCGCTGACAACCTGGACAGCGATTTTAAAGTGCGTCAGTTCTTGACTAAAGAGCTGGCAAAAGCGTCTGTATCTCGTATCGTTATCGAGCGTCCTGCCAAGAGTATTCGTGTGACTATTCACACCGCTCGCCCGGGTATCGTTATCGGTAAAAAAGGTGAAGACGTAGAAAAACTGCGTAAGGTCGTAGCGGATATCGCTGGCGTACCTGCACAGATTAATATCGCCGAAGTGCGTAAGCCTGAACTGGACGCAAAATTGGTAGCTGACAGCATTACTTCACAGCTGGAGCGTCGTGTGATGTTCCGTCGTGCGATGAAGCGTGCTGTTCAGAACGCAATGCGTCTGGGCGCGAAAGGTATTAAAGTTGAAGTTAGCGGCCGTCTGGGCGGCGCGGAAATCGCACGTACCGAATGGTACCGTGAAGGCCGTGTACCGCTGCATACGCTGCGTGCTGACATCGATTATAACACCTCTGAAGCGCACACCACTTATGGTGTAATCGGCGTTAAAGTGTGGATCTTCAAAGGTGAGATCCTGGGTGGTATGGCTGCTGTTGAACAGGCGGAAAAACCGGCTGCGCAACCTAAAAAGCAGCAGCGCAAAGGCCGTAAATAAGGAGCGTCGCTGATGTTACAACCAAAGCGTACAAAATTCCGTAAAATGCACAAAGGCCGCAACCGTGGTCTGGCTGCCGGTACGGATGTCAGCTTCGGCACCTTCGGTCTGAAGGCTGTTGGTCGTGGTCGTCTGACTGCCCGTCAGATCGAAGCAGCACGTCGTGCAATGACCCGTGCAGTTAAGCGTCAGGGTAAGATCTGGATCCGAGTATTCCCGGACAAACCAATCACCGAAAAGCCACTTGAAGTGCGTATGGGTAAAGGTAAAGGTAACGTGGAGTATTGGGTTGCCTTGATCCAGCCGGGTAAAGTCCTGTATGAAATGGACGGTGTACCGGAAGAGCTGGCCCGTGAAGCATTCAAGCTGGCAGCAGCGAAACTGCCGATCAAAACCACCTTTGTAACTAAGACGGTGATGTAATGAAAGCAAAAGAGCTGCGTGAAAAGAGTGTTGAAGAGCTGAACACCGAGCTGCTTAATCTGCTGCGCGAGCAGTTCAACCTGCGTATGCAGGCTGCAAGTGGTCAGCTACAGCAGACTCACCTGTTGAAGCAAGTGCGTCGTGATGTCGCACGCGTTAAGACTTTACTGACTCAGAAGGCGGGTGCGTAATGACCGATAAAATCCGTACTCTGCAGGGTCGTGTTGTTAGTGACAAAATGCAGAAATCTGCTGTTGTTGCTATCGAGCGTTTCGTGAAGCACCCGATCTACGGTAAATTCATTAAACGTACGACGAAACTGCACATCCATGACGAGAACAATGAATGCGGCATCGGTGACGTGGTTGAAATCCGCGAAACTCGTCCGCTGTCTAAGACCAAGTCTTGGGCTTTGGTTCGCGTTATAGAGAAAGCGGTTCTGTAATACAGACTTGCCTCTCGACCAATAAACGGCCCAGCGATGGGCCGTTTATTTTTCTATCCATGAACAGTAAGCGGTGTTATAATGCCGCGCCCTCGTTTATGGGGTTTTCTAACGACCTGTATATCGGGTCCCGAAGTAGTAGTTGACATTAGCGGAGCACTAAATGATCCAGGAACAGACTATGCTGAACGTCGCCGACAACTCCGGCGCGCGTCGCGTAATGTGTATCAAGGTTCTGGGTGGCTCGCACCGTCGCTACGCAGGCGTAGGCGACATCATCAAGATCACCATCAAAGAAGCAATTCCGCGTGGTAAGGTCAAAAAAGGTGATGTGCTGAAGGCGGTAGTGGTGCGCACCAGGAAGGGTGTTCGTCGCCCTGACGGTTCTGTCGTTCGCTTCGATGGCAATGCTTGTGTTCTTCTGAACAACAACAGCGAGCAGCCCATCGGTACGCGTATTTTTGGGCCGGTTACTCGTGAACTTCGTTCTGAGAAGTTTATGAAAATAATCTCCCTGGCACCAGAAGTACTCTAAGGAGCGAACATGGCAGCGAAAATCCGTCGTGATGACGAAGTTATCGTGCTAACCGGCAAAGATAAAGGTAAGCGCGGTAAAGTAAAAAATGTCCTGTCTTCTGGTAAGGTCATTGTTGAAGGTATCAACCTGGTTAAGAAACACCAGAAGCCGGTTTCGGCTCTGAACCAACCGGGTGGCATCGTTGAAAAAGAAGCAGCTATTCAGGTTTCTAACGTTGCAATCTTCAATACGGCAACCGGTAAGGCTGACCGTGTAGGCTTTAGATTCGAAGATGGAAAAAAAGTCCGTTTCTTCAAATCTAATAGCGAAACTATCAAGTAATTTGGAGTAGTACGATGGCGAAACTGCATGATTACTACAAAGACGAAGTAGTTAAGAAACTCATGACTGAGTTTAACTACAATTCTGTCATGCAAGTCCCTCGGGTCGAGAAGATCACCCTGAATATGGGTGTTGGTGAAGCGATCGCTGACAAAAAACTGCTGGATAACGCAGCAGCTGATTTGGCAGCTATCTCCGGTCAAAAACCGCTCATCACCAAAGCACGCAAATCTGTTGCAGGCTTCAAAATCCGTCAGGGCTATCCGATCGGCTGTAAAGTAACTCTGCGTGGCGAACGCATGTGGGAGTTTCTTGAGCGTCTGATCGCTATTGCTGTACCGCGTATCCGTGACTTCCGCGGTTTGTCCGCTAAGTCTTTCGACGGTCGTGGTAACTACAGCATGGGTGTCCGTGAGCAGATCATCTTCCCAGAAATCGATTACGACAAAGTCGATCGCGTTCGTGGTTTGGATATTACCATTACCACTACTGCGAAATCTGATGATGAAGGCCGTGCTCTGCTGGCTGCCTTTGACTTCCCGTTCCGCAAGTAAGGTAGGGTTACTTCATGGCTAAGCAATCAATGAAAGCACGCGAAGTAAAACGCGCTGCTCTGGCTGAAAAGTTCTTCGCTAAACGCGCTGAACTGAAAGCTATCATTTCTGATGTGAACGCAACCGACGAAGATCGTTGGAACGCTGTTCTCAAGCTGCAGACTCTGCCGCGTGATTCCAGCCCGTCCCGTCAGCGTAATCGCTGCCGTCAAACTGGTCGTCCGCATGCTTTCCTGCGGAAGTTCGGGTTGAGCCGTATCAAGGTCCGTGAAGCCGCCATGCGCGGTGAAATCCCGGGTCTGAAAAAGGCTAGCTGGTAATTGTCACCAATTGAATCACGGGAGTAAAGACAGATGAGCATGCAAGATCCGATCGCGGATATGCTGACCCGTATCCGTAACGGTCAGGCCGCGAACAAAGTTGCGGTCACCATGCCTTCCTCCAGGCTGAAAGTGGCAATTGCCAACGTGCTGAAGGAAGAAGGTTATATCGAAGATTTTAAAATTGAAGGCGACACTAAGCCGGAACTGGAAGTTACGCTTAAGTATTTCCAGGGTAAAGCTGTGGTAGAAAGCATTCAGCGTGTCAGCCGTCCTGGTCTGCGCATCTATAAGAAAAAAGATGAGCTGCCGAAAGTTATGGCCGGACTGGGTATTGCTGTCGTTTCTACCTCAAAAGGTGTTATGACCGATCGTGCAGCGCGCCAGGCTGGTCTTGGTGGCGAAATTATCTGCTACGTAGCCTAATCGGAGGAAAAAATGTCTCGTGTTGCTAAAGCACCGGTCGTTATTCCTGCCGGCGTTGACGTTAAACTCAACGGTCAGGTTATTACGATCAAAGGTAAAAACGGCGAGCTGACTCGTACTATCAACAATGCTGTTGAAGTTAAACATGCAGACGATGCGCTGAACTTCGGTCCGCGTGACGGATATGCAGATGGTTGGGCGCAGGCGGGTACCGCCCGTGCTTTACTGAATTCAATGGTTATTGGTGTTACCGAAGGCTTCACTAAGAAGCTTCAGCTGGTTGGTGTAGGTTATCGTGCAGCGGTCAAGGGGAATGCTTTAAACCTGTCATTAGGTTTTTCGCATCCTATTGAGCATCAGCTGCCGGCAGGCGTTACTGCTGAATGTCCGTCTCAGACTGAAATCGTGTTGAAAAGCGCGGATAAACAGCTGGTCGGCCAGGTTGCTGCTGACGTGCGCGCCTACCGTCGTCCTGAGCCTTATAAAGGCAAGGGTGTTCGTTACGCCGACGAAGTCGTGCGTACCAAAGAGGCCAAGAAGAAGTAAGGTAACACTATGGATAAGAAATCTGCTCGTATCCGTCGTGCGACCCGCGCACGTCGCAAGCTCCAGGAGCTGGGTGCGACTCGCCTGGTGGTACATCGTACCCCGCGTCATATATACGCCCAGGTAATCGCATCGAACGGTTCTGAAGTTCTGGTAGCCGCTTCTACTGTAGAAAAAGCTATTGCTGAACAACTGAAGTATACCGGTAACAAAGACGCCGCTGCAGCAGTGGGTAAAGCTGTAGCAGAACGCGCTCTGGAAAAAGGCATCAAAGGTGTTTCTTTTGACCGTTCCGGTTTCCAATATCATGGTCGTGTCCAGGCACTGGCAGATGCTGCCCGTGAAGCTGGCCTTCAGTTCTAAGGTAGAGGTGTAAGATGGCTCACATCGAAAAACAAGCTGGCGAACTGCAGGAAAAGCTGATCGCGGTAAATCGCGTATCGAAAACCGTTAAAGGTGGCCGTATTTTCTCCTTCACAGCATTGACTGTAGTTGGTGATGGTAATGGTCGCGTCGGTTTTGGTTACGGTAAAGCCCGCGAAGTTCCAGCAGCGATCCAGAAAGCGATGGAAAAAGCTCGTCGCAATATGATTAACGTCGCGCTGAATAACGGCACGCTGCAGCACCCGGTTAAAGGCGTGCATACAGGGTCCCGTGTGTTCATGCAGCCGGCTTCAGAAGGTACTGGTATCATTGCCGGTGGTGCTATGCGCGCCGTTCTTGAAGTCGCTGGGGTACATAACGTTCTAGCCAAGGCTTATGGTTCCACTAACCCAATTAACGTGGTTCGTGCAACAATTGATGGTCTTGAGAACATGAAATCCCCGGAAATGGTCGCTGCCAAGCGTGGTAAATCCGTTGAAGAAATTCTGGGGTAATTAACCATGGCAAAGACTATTAAAATTACTCAAACCCGCAGTGCAATCGGTCGTCTGCCGAAACATAAGGCAACGCTGCTTGGCCTGGGTCTGCGTCGTATTGGTCACACCGTAGAGCGTGAGGATACTCCTGCTGTACGCGGTATGGTCAACGCGGTTTCCTACATGGTTAAAGTTGAGGAGTAAGAGATGCGTTTAAATACTCTGTCTCCGGCCGAAGGGTCTAAACGTGAAGGTAAGCGTTTGGGACGTGGTATCGGTTCAGGCCTCGGCAAAACCGGCGGTCGTGGTCACAAAGGTCAGAAATCTCGTTCTGGCGGTGGCGTGCGTCGCGGTTTCGAAGGCGGTCAGATGCCTCTGTATCGCCGTCTGCCGAAATTTGGCTTCACCTCTCGTAAAGCTATGGTCACTGCAGAGGTTCGCCTCTCTGACCTGGCTAAAGTTGAAGGTGATGTCGTAGACCTGAATACGCTGAAAGCGGCTAATATTATCGGCATCCAGATGGAGTTCGCGAAAGTGATTCTCGCTGGTGAAGTCGCTCGTCCTGTGACCATTCGTGGTTTACGCGTGACGAAAGGTGCGCGTGCTGCAATCGAAGCTGCTGGCGGTAAAATCGAGGAATAAGTAGCAGATGGCAAAACAACCGGGATTAGATTTTCAAAGTGCTAAAGGCGGGTTTGGCGAGCTGAAACGCAGACTGCTGTTTGTAATCGGTGCGCTGATTGTATTCCGCATTGGCTCTTTTATTCCAATCCCTGGTATTGATGCCGCTGTTCTTGCTAAGTTGCTTGATCAACAGCGTGGCACCATCATTGAAATGTTTAATATGTTCTCTGGTGGTGCTCTTAGCCGTGCTTCAATTTTCGCATTGGGTATTATGCCGTATATCTCGGCATCTATTATTATCCAGTTGCTGACAGTGGTTCACCCCGCGTTAGCTGAATTGAAGAAAGAAGGGGAGTCTGGCCGTCGTAAGATTAGCCAGTACACCCGGTACGGCACTTTGGTATTGGCAATATTTCAGTCGATTGGTATAGCTACTGGTTTACCGAATATGCCTGGAATGCAAGGACTGGTGATGAATCCAGGCTTTGCATTCTACTTTACTGCTGTTGTCAGCCTGGTTACCGGGACTATGTTCCTGATGTGGTTGGGTGAGCAGATTACTGAGCGTGGTATCGGTAACGGTATCTCAATCATAATCTTTGCTGGGATCGTTGCTGGGCTTCCCCCTGCAATTGCCCACACTATCGAGCAAGCTCGGCAGGGCGACCTGCACTTTCTTCTGTTGCTATTGGTTGCAGTATTGGTATTCGCCGTTACCTTTTTTGTTGTATTTGTTGAACGTGGCCAACGTCGCATCGTTGTAAACTACGCTAAACGTCAACAGGGACGTCGTGTATATGCTGCGCAGAGCACACATTTACCGTTGAAAGTGAATATGGCCGGGGTAATCCCAGCAATCTTCGCTTCCAGCATAATTCTATTCCCGGCCACGATTGCATCCTGGTTTGGGGGTGGTACCGGTTGGAACTGGCTGACAACAATTTCGCTGTATTTGCAGCCAGGGCAACCGCTTTATGTGTTACTCTATGCGTCTGCAATCATTTTCTTCTGTTTCTTTTATACGGCATTGGTTTTCAATCCGCGAGAAACAGCAGATAACCTGAAGAAGTCCGGTGCATTTGTACCAGGAATTCGTCCGGGAGAACAAACGGCGAAGTATATCGATAAAGTAATGACGCGCCTGACTTTGGTTGGTGCCCTATATATTACTTTTATTTGCCTGATCCCGGAGTTCATGCGTGATGCGATGAAAGTACCGTTCTACTTTGGTGGAACGTCGCTATTGATTGTCGTTGTCGTTATCATGGACTTTATGGCTCAAGTGCAAACTCTGATGATGTCAAGTCAGTATGAGTCTGCATTGAAGAAGGCGAACCTGAAAGGCTACGGCCGTTAAGGCGCCTGAGAAGTTACGGAGAGTAAAAATGAAAGTTCGTGCTTCCGTCAAGAAATTATGCCGTAATTGCAAAATTGTTAAGCGTGATGGCGTCATCCGCGTAATTTGCAGTGCCGAGCCGAAGCATAAACAGCGTCAAGGCTGATTTATCTCGCATATTTTTCTTGCAAAGTTGAGGTGAGCTGGCTAGATTAGCCAGCCAACCTTTTATATGCCTATGTGTTCCCATTTGAGTATCCTGAAAACGGGCTTTTCAGCATGGGGCACATAATCAATTTATAGGAGTGCATAGTGGCCCGTATAGCAGGCATTAACATTCCTGATCATAAACATGCTGTTATCGCGTTAACCGCGATTTATGGTGTAGGCAAAACTCGTTCTCAGGCTATTTGTGCCGCAGCGGGAATTGCTGAAAATGTTAAGATCAGTGAGCTGTCTGAAGAACAGATCGAGACGCTGCGTGACGAAGTTGGTAAATTCGTCGTTGAAGGTGATCTGCGCCGTGAAGTTACCCTGAGCATCAAGCGCCTTATGGACCTTGGTTGCTATCGTGGTTTGCGTCATCGTCGTGGTCTGCCGGTTCGCGGTCAGCGTACCAAGACCAACGCCCGTACCCGTAAGGGTCCGCGCAAACCGATCAAGAAATAATCGGGGTGATTGAATAATGGCAAAGGCACCAGTTCGTGCACGTAAGCGTGTAAGAAAACAAGTCTCTGACGGCGTGGCTCATATCCATGCTTCTTTCAACAACACAATCGTTACCATTACTGATAGACAAGGTAACGCTTTGGGTTGGGCAACTGCCGGTGGTTCCGGTTTCCGTGGTTCACGTAAATCCACGCCTTTTGCAGCTCAGGTTGCAGCAGAGTGCTGCGCTGAAGCCGTGAAAGACTACGGTATTAAGAACCTGGAAGTTATGGTTAAGGGACCGGGTCCGGGCCGCGAATCTACTATTCGTGCTCTGAACGCCGCTGGTTTCCGCATCACTAATATTACTGATGTGACTCCGATCCCTCACAACGGTTGTCGTCCGCCGAAAAAACGTCGCGTATAACGCTCGTTTTTAGGAATGTTGGAGAAAGAAAATGGCAAGATATTTGGGTCCTAAGCTCAAGCTGAGCCGTCGCGAGGGTACAGACCTGTTCCTTAAGTCTGGCGTTCGCGCGATTGATACCAAGTGTAAAATTGAACAAGCTCCTGGTCAGCATGGTGCGCGCAAGCCACGCCTATCTGACTATGGCGTACAGTTACGTGAAAAACAGAAAGTACGTCGCATGTACGGTGTACTGGAACGTCAGTTCCGTAACTACTATAAAGAAGCAGCGCGTCTGAAAGGCAACACTGGTGAAAACCTGCTGGCTCTGCTGGAAGGCCGCCTGGACAACGTTGTATACCGTATGGGCTTTGGCGCCACTCGTGCAGAAGCACGTCAGTTGGTTAGCCATAAGGCGGTTATGGTAAACGGTCGTGTTGTTAATATCGCTTCTTATCAGGTTAAACCGAACGACGTTGTCAGCGTTCGTGAGAAAGCCAAAAAGCAGTCTCGCGTGAAAGCCGCTCTGGAGCTGGCTGAACAGCGTGAAAAGCCAACCTGGCTCGAAGTTGATGCTGGCAAAATGGAAGGTACGTTTAAGCGTAAGCCGGAGCGTTCTGACCTGTCTGCGGACATTAACGAACACCTGATCGTCGAGCTTTACTCTAAGTAAAGCTTAGCACCAAAGAGAGGACACAATGCAGGGTTCTGTGACAGAGTTTCTTAAACCGCGCCTGGTCGATATCGAGCAAGTGAGTTCGACGCACGCCAAGGTGACCCTTGAGCCTTTAGAGCGTGGCTTTGGCCATACTCTGGGTAACGCACTGCGCCGTATTCTGCTTTCATCGATGCCGGGTTGCGCGGTGACTGAGGTTGAGATTGATGGTGTACTTCATGAGTACAGCACCAAAGAAGGCGTTCAGGAAGATATCCTGGAGATTCTGCTCAACCTGAAAGGGCTGGCGGTGAAAGTTCAGGGCAAAGATGAAGTTATTCTTACTCTGAATAAATCTGGCATTGGCCCTGTGACTGCAGCCGACATTACCCATGATGGTGATGTCGAAATCGTCAAGCCGCAGCACGTGATCTGCCACCTGACTGATGAGAACGCGTCTATTAGCATGCGTATCAAAGTTCAGCGCGGTCGTGGATATGTGCCGGCTTCTGCCCGAATTCATTCGGAAGAAGATGAGCGCCCAATCGGCCGCCTGCTGGTCGACGCCTGCTACAGCCCTGTAGAGCGCATAGCCTACAATGTTGAAGCTGCGCGTGTAGAACAGCGTACCGACCTGGACAAGCTGGTCATCGAAATGGAAACCAATGGTACAATCGATCCTGAAGAGGCGATTCGCCGTGCGGCAACCATTCTGGCTGAACAACTGGAAGCTTTCGTTGACCTGCGTGATGTGCGTCAGCCGGAAGTCAAAGAAGAGAAACCAGAATTCGATCCGATCCTGATGCGCCCTGTTGACGATCTGGAATTGACTGTCCGCTCTGCTAACTGCCTCAAGGCAGAAGCTATCCACTACATCGGTGATCTGGTACAGCGTACCGAAGTTGAGCTACTTAAAACACCTAACTTGGGTAAGAAATCTCTTACTGAGATTAAAGACGTACTGGCATCTCGCGGTCTGTCTCTGGGTATGCGCCTGGAAAACTGGCCGCCTGCTAGTATTGCAGATGAGTAACCAGATCGCAGGTTAAGGTTTTACTGAGAAGGATAAGGTCATGCGCCATCGTAAGAGTGGTCGTCAACTGAACCGCAACAGCAGCCATCGCCAGGCAATGTTTCGTAACATGGCTGGCTCCCTGGTTCGTCACGAGATAATCAAGACGACCCTGCCAAAAGCGAAAGAGCTGCGTCGCGTAGTTGAGCCGCTGATTACTCTTGCCAAGACCGACAGCGTAGCTAATCGTCGTCTGGCATTCGCCCGTACTCGTGATAATGAGATCGTGGCAAAACTGTTTAATGAGCTTGGCCCGCGTTTCGCGAGCCGCGCAGGTGGCTACACTCGCATTCTGAAGTGTGGTTTCCGTGCAGGTGACAATGCGCCGATGGCATACATCGAACTCGTTGATCGCCCTGAGCTGAAAGCAGAAGCCGCTGCAGAATAATCTGCAGTAGTGTAGAAAAACCCGCCTCGGCGGGTTTTTTTATATCAATAGCTTTTGATGCTTCGTGTATAGCCAGTAGAGAACGATATGAGTTTTTATGACGGGAAAGCCGAGCGCCGCATCCTGGATGCTCAACGCAAAGGTGGGTTTGATGATCTTCCTAGTGTAGGGCAGCCTATTACCCTTGATGATGATTCACATATACCCTCAGAGCTGCGCACTGCATATCGGATTCTAAAAAATACAGGCTACTTGCCGGCAGAATTAGAACTACGTAAACAAGCGGTGGAGCTAAATGATTTATTAGAAAATATACATAAAGAAGGTCCTGATTATGTGATCTTAACTCGCCAACTGCGACTGCTAGAGCTACGTTTAAAGCTCTCTGGGCAAAATACGGATTTCCTGCACGGCGAATACAGGTGTCATTTAGTGAAGAAAATGGGAGATGGGCGCTAATGTATCGTATTGGAGAATTGGCTAAACAAGCCGGTGTCACAGCTGACACTGTACGGTATTACGAGAAGCAAGGGCTTATGTCTCATGATATTAGAACTGAAGGCGGGTTTCGTCTTTACAATGATGATGACCTGAAACGTCTGCGGTTTATTCGATATGCGAAGAAATTAGGTTTTACGCTTGATGCTATTAAAGAACTTTTGTCTATCCGAATTGATCCGGAGCGCCATACATGCCAGCAATCTAAACATATAGTGCAGAGTCGGTTGGCTGAGGTTGACGCTAAAATTGCAGAACTACAAATGATGCGAAATTCATTAGATAACTTGCATGCGGCATGTTGTGGCAGTGCACATAGCAGCGTGTCTTGTTCCATACTCGAAGCCCTTGAGCAAGGTGCGAGCGGTATTACATCAACTTGATATTGGTAAAGGATGGAAATACGAAATGGTGGCTAATGGGCGGAGGCATACATGAGTTATTATCGGCATAAAAAGGTGGATTATTAATAATACTCTATGCGTATTAGCGTACGATTCGTTATTTCGCTAGCATAGAGAAGTAAAAAGGGAAGCAATTAGAGGAGAAAAATGTGAGTATTAGAGAAAGATAAGACAGTGGAAAAAGAGAGAAACTCTACTGTTCCCACTGCCTTTTCTAATTAAGGGCGATTATTTTGCTCTTTCAATAAATCTCTAATTTCACTCAAAAGCACTTCTTCTTTTGTCGGTTCTGCAACTGCTTCGGGTTCATCTTCTTTCCGGCGCAATTTATTCATTAATTTGATGGCGAGGAAAATAGCCAGAGCCACAATAATAAAGTCGAAGATATTCTGAATGAAAACGCCATAATGCATCACTACCGCAGGAATATCGCCTTGTGCAGGGCGCATTGTCCACGCAAACTGTTTGAAATCGATACCGCCAATGAGTAGCCCCAGCGGTGGCATAATAATATCGGCAACCAGAGATGAAACAATTTTGCCGAAGGCTGCGCCGATGATGACACCCACGGCCAGATCAACGACATTTCCACGCATCGCGAATTCGCGAAATTCTTTAATAAAGCTCATTTAAATGCTCCTGTGCAGGCTAATAGGCTAAGTTTAACAAATGATGCTCTGATTGCCATTAAATGACATAACTCTTATCTGATTGAACCTATAAGGCTTTAATACATTTCGAAGTAAATAGGGCGAATCAACTTCGCCCAACTTAAATCAAAGGAAGAATGGACTTGGCTGGAATAGCCTTTCCACATCGGATACAAATTTCTTATCCGTTAAAAACATAACAACATGATCGCCTTGCTCAATACGTAAATCGTCATTGGCGATCATGACATCATTACCGCGGACGATTGCACCGATGATGGTTCCGGGAGGAAGTTTGATTTCACTAATTACGCGCCCAACGACGCGTGAGGTTGTCTCATCACCATGCGCGACGGCTTCGATGGCTTCTGCCACACCACGGCGTAGCGAAGAGACGCCAACAATATCGGCTTTGCGCACGTGACTTAAAAGGGCGGAAATTGTCGCCTGCTGCGGTGAGATAGCAATGTCAATCACACTGCCTTGAACTAAGTCCACATACGCCCGGCGCTGAATAAGCACCATCACTTTTTTTGCACCCATACGTTTAGCGAGCATGGCAGACATAATATTCGCTTCATCATCGTTTGTGACAGCAATGAAGAGATCAATTTGCTCAATGTGTTCTTCGGCTAAAAGCTCCTGATCGGATGCGTCCCCATAAAATACGATGGTATCCTGCAGCATCTCAGCAAGTTCAGCAGCGCGTTGTTGATTGCGTTCAATGAGTTTAACGCTGTAATTTTTCTCCAGCCGCTGTGCCAGGCCAGCGCCAATGTTACCTCCACCTACCAGCATAATGCGCTTGTAGGGCTTCTCAAGGCGCTGCAGTTCACTCATTACGGCACGTATGTGCTGAGAGGCGGCAATGAAGAAAACCTCGTCACCGGCTTCTACGATAGTTAAACCCTGTGGTCGAATGGGGCGATCGTGGCGAAATATTGCCGCTACTCGCGTATCAATATGCGGCATATGTTCACGCATGGTTGCCAGTGAGTTACCTACAAGCGGCCCCCCATAGTAGGCTTTTACTACCGCGAGGCTGACTTTACCTTCCGCGAAATTGACGACTTGTAAGGCTCCCGGATATTCAATCAGCCGCCAGATATTGTCGATAACAAGCTGTTCTGGAGCGATAAGATGATCGATTGGCACGGCATCAGGCATAAACAGGCGCTCTGCATCGCGGACGTATTCTGGGGCGCGAATACGCGCGATACGGTTTGGCGTCGTAAACAGCGAGTAAGCGACCTGGCAGGCGATCATATTTGTTTCATCGGAGCTGGTTACAGCGACGAGCATATCGGCATCGTCCGCTCCGGCTTCGCGAAGAACACGTGGATGGGATCCGTGTCCCTGGACAACGCGTAGATCAAATTTGTCTTGAAGGATGCGTAAACGATCGCCGTTAGTATCCACGATCGTAATATCATTGTTTTCTCCAACTAAATTCTCGGCTAGCGTGCCTCCAACCTGCCCTGCACCCAGAATGATAATTTTCATCCGTAGCTGTCCATCATACTGTTACTGTTTAACTAATGTTGCGTAGAAGAAGCCATCGCCTTTTTCTGCGCCCGGGAAATTTTGCTCGCCTGTATCGAGAGCGCTGATTTTTGCATCTGGCGTCCGTTTTAAAAAATTGGCGATTTGGAGACTGTTTTCTTCCGGCAAAATAGAACAGGTGGCGTAAACTAACGTGCCGCCCGGCTTTAAGTGCGGCCAGATAGCATCAAGTATTTCTGACTGCAGCCTAACCAGTTCAGGGATATCCCGGTCACGGCGAAGCCATTTTATATCTGGGTGTCGTCGAATGACGCCGGTAGCCGAGCAAGGGGCATCCAGGAGTATGCGATCGAATGCTTCAGAGCCGCACCATTGAGATGGCGATCGACCGTCCCCTTGTATAACTTTGGCTGACATTCCCAGCCGCTTCAAATTTTCATGAACTCTAGCGAGGCGCTGTTGATCGATATCTACAGCGGTGACATTTGCCAACGGTGCTGCTTCGAGAATATGTGTGGTTTTCCCGCCGGGTGCCGCACACAGGTCTAAAATATTTTCGCCATTTTGGGGCTCTAGCCTGGATATGCAACCCTGTGCGGAGGCATCCTGCACGGTTACCCAGCCTAATTCAAAACCCGGTAAGGCGTGTACAGGGACGGGAGCCGCCATTCTTATGGCATCCGGGTATTGATTGTCTGTGTATCCCGTAAATCCCGCCTCCTGAAGCAGTGTCAGCCATGCATCCCGGGAATGATGGTTACGGTTGACTCGCAGCCACATCGGCGGGCGCTGATTATTCGCATCAATAATGGCTTCCCACTGCTGCGGCCACGCCTTTTTAATTCGCTGGATTAACCATTGTGGATGAAGGTAGCGCTCTTCCGACTGCGCAAATGCGGTGAGTAAAGTTTCCTGCTGCCGCTGAAACTGACGCAATACGCCATTAACCAGCCCTTTAAACTGAGAGCGTTTGATGGCGACCGTTCCTTCGACGGTTTCCGCCAGCGCCGCGTGTGGAGGGATACGCGTGTGTAACAGTTGGTAAAGCCCAACCATAATCAAATAGTGAACCGTGCGCTGTTTGCCCGTCATTGGGCGCGCCATCAGCTTGTTAATCAGCCATTCTAGCTGAGGCAATACGCGTAGTGCGCCAAAACAGAGTTCCTGTAGCAGCGCCTTATCTTTATCGCCGACTTTATGCTGCAGGGGAGGCAATATTTGACTCAGCGATTGGCCGTGTTCAACGACTTGCTCAATGGCCTGGGCTGCTACAGCTCGTAAATTAATTTGTTTTTTCATAGAAATAAAAATGCCCGGCATCGCCGGGCTATAAAATCGAGTTATGTTAGGAAAGGCGAGTGCCGGGGATAAACCATTCTTTACGAGAATTGAGTAAGTCTTGAATACTCATGGCCTTTTTCCCCGCTGGCTGTAGCGATTCCAGGTTCAGGACACCGTCACCTGTCGCTACCTGAATACCGCGTTTATTTGCCGCAATGATAGTGCCTGGCGCTGCCGATGAGCCTTGACTCATTGCTGATGCCTTCCAAATTTTCACCGGTTGTTGTTCAATTTCCAGCCAACTCATAGGCCAGGGGTTGAAAGCGCGAATGCAGCGCTCTAACTGTATAGCAGATAGCGTCCAGTCAACGCGCGCCTCTTCTTTACTGAGTTTTTCAGCGTATGTGACGAGTTGATCGCTTTGCTGTTCGGGCTTCGCTTCACCTTCAGCGATCATCGCTAACGTTTCAAGAAGGGCCTGAGGGCCTAATTCAGCCAGTTTGCTATATAACGTTGCGCTGGTATCGTCTGCGCAAATGGGGCAGGAGAGTTTATACAGCATATCGCCTGTATCCAGACCAACGTCCATTTGCATGATTGTGATTCCGGTCTGTTGATCGCCCGCCCAAAGTGCGCGCTGAATCGGCGCTGCGCCACGCCAGCGCGGCAGCAAAGAACCATGAACATTGATACAACCCAGGCGCGGCATATCTAATACCGCTTTAGGAAGAATTAACCCATACGCAACGACAACCATAATATCGGCGTTAAGCTCAGCGAGCATTGCCTGATTCTCCGGCGCGCGCAGCGAGGCTGGCTGAAAAACGGGTAAATTATTTTCCTGCGCCAGTAACTTAACCGGGCTGGGCATCAATTTTTTGCCCCGACCGGCCGGGCGGTCAGGCTGGGTAAATACGCCCACAACCTGATGTTCAGAAGCTATAAGCGAGTCAAGATGACGCGCTGCGAAATCGGGTGTGCCGGCGAAAACAATACGGAGTGAATGAGCCACGTTAGTTTTACTCTTAAGTGCGCGTTTTTAAACGATCCAGCTTTTCAACTTTTTGGCGGATACGCTGCTGCTTAAGCGGAGATAGATAGTCAATAAACAGTTTGCCAACCAAATGATCCATTTCATGTTGAATACAGATAGCCAGCAATCCATCGGCTTCTAGTTCAAAAGATTGGCCTTCACGATTGAGCGCACGGATTTTAATACGTTCTGCGCGAGGCACAAGCGCCCGCTGCTCGGGAATAGAAAGACATCCTTCTTCGATTCCGGTCTCACCGCTTTTTTCAACCAGCTCTGGATTAATGAGAACCAGACGACCCTCGCGATCTTCTGAGACGTCAATAACGATAATGCGCTTATGGATATCTACCTGCGTTGCAGCAAGCCCAATACCTTCTTCGACGTACATTGTCTCGAACATATCGTCGACAATACGCCGTATATCATCATTAACGTCTATTACCGGCTCCGCAACTTTGCGAAGGCGCTCGTCGGGAATATGTAATACCTGTAAAACAGCCATAGCGTTCCAGAGTTGTCTTCAAATGTTGATCGGTCTATTGCCTCTATTCTAGACATTTCCCCGCCTGATTGACAGCATCGTTGACCAATCACAAAGATTGCTTTTCCTATCGGGAACGGGAGGTTCTGCATGGATTCAACCGAGCTTTGGTTACGTTTAATGACCGTTACCGGGTTAAGTGGCGAGAAGATGCTAAAAGCTGCAGGTTTATATCACTCGGGCGTTGGAATATCCGCTGCGTTACAGAGGGCTGGTATCGCAGAAAAACAGCAAAAGCAATTTTTTTCCGTAACTCACAAGGATCTGACATTTAGTCAGCGTTGGCTGGAAGCGCCTCATCGGTATCTTATTTCCGCAGATATGGCATGGTATCCGCCGCTACTTCGGGCAATATCTTGGTTCCCTGGCGCATTATTCGTTTGGGGAGATCCTGAAGCCCTGGTAACGCCTCAACTTGCAGTCGTAGGAAGTCGTAGTCACTCCTGGTATGGGAAACGATGGGGACATTATTTTTCTTATCTAATGGCTAAGCATGGGTTGACTATAAGCAGTGGGTTGGCATTAGGGATTGATGGGATAGCGCATCGTGCTGCGCTGGAGGCCAGTTGTAATACGGTTGCGGTATTAGGGAATGGGCTTGGTGATATTTATCCGCGTCGACATAAAGCGCTAGCGCATCAAATAATAGAGATGGGAGGAGCGATTGTTTCGGAGTTTCCCCTGCTGACACCGCCGTGGCCCGGCAATTTTACTCGTCGGAATCGGATTATTAGCGGTTTATCACGAGGGGTTTTAGTAGTGGAAGCAGGCCTACGCAGTGGATCTTTAGTTACGGCGCGATACGCTATCGAGCAGGGAAGGGATGTTTTTGCTTTGCCCGGCGCCATAGGGAGCCCCGGAAGTGAAGGGCCTCATTGGTTGATTAAACAAGGTGCTATTCCCGTCACGTCACCTGAAGATATTATTGAGCACTTAGGAAATATTCCCGGTTTACCGCCTTTGACTTCTGAAACGAATAATTCTTTTGTAGAACTGGAAGAAGCGCCATTGCCATTTCCTCACCTGTTGGCTAACGTAGGTGATGAGGTTACACCTGTTGACGTCGTCGCTGAACGTGCCGGCCAACCTGTACCATTGACGGTAGCGCAGCTACTCGAACTGGAGTTAGCAGGATGGATCGCAGCTGTACCCGGCGGCTATGTCCGGTTGAGGAGGGCAAGCCATGTTCGACGTACTAATGTATTTATTTGAAACCTATATTCATAATGAGGTGGAAATGCGCGTCGATCAGGATAAATTGACGCGTGATTTAACAGAAGCTGGATTTGAACGAGCAGATATCCACAGCGCGTTGTTATGGCTTGAAAAATTGGCTGATTACCGTGATGGGCAGATTGTACCGATGCAATTGGCTACGGATCCGCTATCACTGCGAATTTATACGGAAGAAGAGCGCATTCGTCTTGATACTAGCTGTCAGGGCTTTTTGCTCTTCCTTGAACAAATCCAAGTGTTAAACCTTGAAACGCGGGAAATGATCATTGATCGCGTGATGGCGTTGGATACCGATGAATTTGATCTTGAGGATCTTAAATGGGTTGTGCTGATGGTGTTATTTAACATACCCGGCTGTGAAAACGCATATCAGCAGATGGAAGAATTGTTGTTTGAAATTGATGAGGGCATAGTGCACTGAGCAGTGCATCGTAAGTTATCTATATGGCGAAAGAAGCCCTATTTGAGATGCGTAAGCATGAACCCTGCCCTAACTGTGGGGCCGAGTTGGTAATCCGTTCTGGTAAACACGGCCCGTTTTTAGGATGTTCGCGTTACCCGGATTGTGAATATATTCGACCGCTTAAAGGGCAGGCTGATGGTCACATCGTCAAGGAACTGGATGGCCAATTATGCCCTGAATGTGGCGGTGTATTAGTACTAAGACAAGGAAGATTTGGCATGTTTATTGGCTGCAGCCAATATCCGGCCTGTGAGCATACAGAGCTCATTGATAAACCTGATGAATCGGATATCGCATGCCCACAGTGCGGAGGAGGACGGCTGGTACAGCGCCGATCCAGATATGGCAAAATCTTCTACGCCTGCGATCGCTACCCAGGGTGTCAGTTTGCGGTGAATTTTAAGCCGGTTGCTGGTGAGTGTTCGGAATGCCATTATCCTCTGCTTCTTGAAAAGAAAACGGCGCAAGGCAATAAATTATTTTGTGCCAGTAAGCAATGCGGAAAACCGGTAATAGCTGGGTAAAATATTTGTGAAAAAGCATCAGTATGAGAAACCGCTCTTTGAAATAGTTTCCCTTCTTCGTCAGCAATGTGTCGTTGCGTATCCTACAGAGGCCGTCTTTGGCCTTGGTTGCGATCCGGATAGCGAAATTGCTGTACAGTGTCTACTTCATCTTAAGCAGCGTTCGATTGATAAAGGGTTGATTCTGATAGCTTCTTGTTTCGAGCAGCTTAAACCATATATTGACGATAGTACGCTTACTGCAGAACAGCGGCGGAGGATTTTTATCCGTTGGCCTGGGCCGGTAACCTTTGTATTTCCCGCGCGTCCTGAAACACCGCGTTGGTTAACTGGCCGGTTTACCTCTCTGGCAGTGCGTGTGTCTGACCATCCAGAAGTTATTGAGTTATGTAATGCTTTCGGTAAACCGTTGGTTTCAACTAGCGCTAATTTAAGCGGGCAACTTCCCTGTCGTTCAATCGATGAAGTTAAGTCGCAATTTGGCAATGATTTTCCGGTCGTTCAGGGTTACACGAGTGGGCGTTTAAATCCATCCGAAATACGAGACGCATTAACGGATGAACTTTTTCGGCAAGGGTAAAATAATATATGGAAACCTATGCGGTTTTTGGTAATCCGATAGCACATAGTAAGTCACCACGCATTCATCAGTTATTCGCCCGGCAGGAAAACCTGAACTATTTATATGGGCGCGTTCTTACGCCTGAAGACGAATTTATCAATACGATAAATGATTTTTTTGGCTCAGGCGGAGAAGGCGCGAATATTACTGTGCCTTTCAAAGAGCAGGCCTTTTTGCGGGCGGATGAATTAACGCAGCGTGCAGAACTGGCGGGAGCTGTAAATACGTTTAAACGTCTGGAAGATGGACGTTTACTGGGGGATAACACCGATGGCGTAGGCTTATTAAGCGATTTAGAGCGATTGTGTTTTATTAAACCGACGTATCGTATTTTACTCATCGGCGCTGGCGGTGCATCGCGTGGTGTCTTGCTCCCATTATTGTCAAAAGGATGTTGCGTTACAGTTGTGAACCGCACATTTAAACGCGCAGAAGACCTGAGTACATCTTTTTCGCATGCTGGTATAATCAATGCCGTAGAGTTCAGCGATCTCACAGGCATGAAGTTTGATCTCATTATTAATGCCACTTCCAGCGGAATATTTGGAGAAGTTCCGGCGATCCCATCTTCTATTATTAATTCCCAAGTCCGTTGCTATGATTTATTTTACCAGGCGGGGAAAACACCGTTCCTCCTTTGGTGCGAATCGCATGGCGCAACGCGCATTGCTGACGGCTTAGGTATGTTGGTGGGGCAGGCTGCGCACGCAGCGAAGTTATGGCACGATGTTTTACCGGAAATTGAACCTGTTATTGAGGTACTCAGGCAGGAACTTTCAGCATGAATCAATCCATTCATTTCCCGGATCGTCAGACTTGGGATATTAATACTTCTTCAGTTTGCTTCCCCGTTTTGGTTAATGGTGTCCAGCTAGTATGTGCCATCAAAGGTCAGAATTTGCTTTTACGCTTTGGGGGAACGGATCCTGTTGCCGTATTCTGCGCAAATCGCTGGGATCTGGAAGAGGAAGCCAGCGATCTGATCCTTTCCTGTCAGGAAGATGAGCAAGGCTGGATTTGGTTATCCTGAGCCAGATAATCATTTTTCCATTTCACGTAATTGTCAGCTGAATATTTCAGATTCGCTACTTCCATCTCAGTTAAAGGGCGTATTTGTTTTACCGGACTGCCTAAATAAAGATAACCGCTGGTAAGGCGCTTATTCTGAGGAACAAGACTCCCTGCGCCAATAACCACGTTATCTTCAATAATCGCACCGTCTAATAAAATTGATCCCATTCCAACAAGAACTCGATTGCCTATAGTGCATCCATGCAGCATCACTTTATGGCCTACGGTAACCTCTTCGCCGACGATCAGTGGATGGCCCTCAGGAGTATTCACCGTTTTATGTGTGACATGCAAAACACTGCCATCTTGAATGTTGCTGCGAGCCCCAATTGTGATGAGATTTACGTCGCCGCGAATTACAACTAACGGCCAAATCCCAACGTCATCAGCAATTCTCACGTTACCGATAATTACACTTGCTTCATCTACCATGACCTTGTTGCCGAGTTTAGGAATATGGTTTTGATAAGAGCGAAGGTTATTTGGCATAGCTATCTCCAATTCGTAGCGTTATAGGCAATAAAAAGATGTGCTGGTAGAAAATCTATCCAGCTCGCAATGCAATAAGAATTGAAAGGATCCTATTAGAATTACGGCGGAAAGTGTGAAAAAACAACACTTGAAGAAAAAGATCAAAAAAAGCCTTGTGCAAAAATTTCGGATCCCTATAATGCGCCTCCGTTGAGACAACAATCCGAATATTTCGCGATGTTGATGATACGAAATAAATAGAGAAAACGCCTGAAAAATGGGGTTGACTCTGAAAGAGGAAAGCGTAATATACG
>CALYPF010000058.1 GCA_945271245.1 uncultured Enterobacteriaceae bacterium
TTAGACCGTTGGTGGTGACGGTAAGTGGATCACTTTTTACCCGTTGTTGACACCTTTAGGCAGGTTAAACGTTATTCCTTGCTTTGCTCTACAGATCGGTTTCACTTTATCAGCCGTCGTAATAATGAGTTATGCGGGCTATTAGCATCCGTAATCGCATAAGATAACTGACGCAATATATTAAGGTGTCGTTATTATTTCACCCAATAAGATACCAATACGAAACGCATGCCCAATAATTATCCCGCCCCACTGCACCAATAAATATTTCAACTCTGTAAAGCTGCAAACCCTGTCATACCGGCGCAGGAAAATCGCCTGTAGCGTATCGCACGCGTAGATACGCTCGTTCATGCATAATCTTTAGCAGACAATAAAAAACCGCCTTTGCCCATAGGGCAAAGGCGGTTTTATAACGAACCAATTAGAGATAAAGGGGGTATTACTCGTTAACAGTACGCGCTTTTTCCTGAAGCGGACGATACACCAGTTTTAATACCAGATTTTCCGGCATATTTTGCAGGTTAAAGTATAAGAATCCGTCATCTGTCAGGTTAGTAATCATATTGTTCACCACCGTGCCGCCTTCAATAAAATAGTCTTTATTTAACTGCAGCGGATAAGCGTTTGCATTCTCCGACCCTTGCCCAATATGGTTTGGCGGCAGTAACGCAATACTCAAGATTTCCATATCGCGCAGCGTTTTCCCTGCCATTAGCGCAATTTCCGGCATCGCGACGGGAATATAGGCCGAGTAGAATCCATCGAAGGTATGGAACGCACTCACTTTTTGCTCCGCAGAGCTGGCACCTTTAATGAACACTACATCCAGCGTTTGCTGGCGATAAATGCTACTGGCTACGTTCCAGGTAATATCGTAACGCAATGCTGCCAGCGCAGAAGTCGCATACTCCGGCCCGTAATAACGCATTTCGGAGGCGTAGTTCATACGCATATTGCCTTTTTCACCCTGCATCAGGCGGGCAACGCCAGATTTACGCATAAAGCGGCCGGCATCCTCAATATTCGCCCCGGCCACCGATACGCCGGTACCAAGGTTAATATCAAACGTATAGCGCTCCTGAAGCCGAATCTCTTCCATTGTCGGGAAATAGGCGTATCGAATCAGATCAATTGCCACGCTGTCGCGCATCGCCTGGTTTAACGGCAGATTTAGCGTATCGGCTTCGCGTATAAACTCAATGGCTGCGTCCTGAGCCGCGCGAATACTGGAAAGCCACGGCGCTTCGTCATGCTCTACGACGATCACTTCGCCGCCCTCGGTGTAATCATGGGACGACCCGGTGTGGGAAGAACAGAGCATCTCAAACGATGAAATAAACTGCTTAAGCGTCTCAATCAGGCGTGCGTCAACCGTATTCGGGTTAATGACGCCGCTGCGGTTGGCCTGCCAGCCCGCAACAAAACTGGCGATGAGATAACATCCTCTGACCGTTATGCCCAGCGCTTTTTCAAGTAACGGACTCAGGCGATTTTGCGTTGTACCATCATACCCAATGTCCACTAACAGCAGGGTTTCTCCCGCTTCCACGCCGGTTTCTTTGCGAATATGCTGTAGCAAACGCTCCCGGAAACGGGCAGAGTTATCGAGGATTATCTGCATAAAGTTGCTATCTAACAGCGTATCATACAGACACCCGACCGTACCCCCACGGCGTGCAATTTCATCCAGCAGCGCTTCCAGTTGTACAGAGCTGAGCATCATATGTTTCCCCATCAGCTCAACCGCAGACTGCGTAATGGTCCCATTACGCTCACCCAAATGTTTAAACGTTACCAGCAGGTAGTCTTCGATACTCTTACGATCGTGGAAAGAGGCGCGGATGGTGGTCAGGCGTGAAATATGCAGTTCGCTGGTTTGCGCATCAGGATACAGCGTTTGATACGCGCGGCGAGGCATATAGCCGTCGCGCATCAAGAAAGCGACTTTCGCGCGCGGCAGAGCTTCCTGCTGCTGCTTAATAAAGCGCGCAAAGGTATACATAGTCGGCCCCAGCGTCATCCAACCAATAAAGGTTTCGCCACTAATATCGCCGCGCAGCCCGCGAGAATAGCACCCGTGATAGAGCGAAGGGATTGGCTGAGTGATGCGCGAAGCCGGAAGCGTAGCGCCGGCAATCGCCATACGGTGCTCCAGTGCTTTGCATACGCTACCCTCATTTTGTAGAAAATGAACCGCGTTAATACCGGCCTGCGTGGCACGAACATAATCCGAATAGTGGTTATCCCCCACGTGGAAAATGGACTGCGCCTCGACTTTTTCGCACGCAATAATCTGGTTCCACAGCAGGCTATATTTGCCATAGCCGAAATCCGCTGAGCAGTAGACACTATCAATTAGCGTCGCCAATTCGGGCGACGTGCTATGCAGAATATGCGTTAATTGTTCCGAGCTATAGTAGATATCACTGACAATAATGGTGCGGATGCCTCTGCGCTTCGCTTCGCGCAGCAGCTCTACCGCCGGGGCAAATAAAAAGCCGTGTTCAATTTCCAGAGCGATTTCTTTATCAATCAGCGCGCGCTGCTGCTCCGGGGAGAACCCTTTTTCCAGCTCCGCATAAATTTCTTCAATAGTCACTTCATGCACATCGCTCAGACGGCGTTTACGCAGACGCGCCATTCCTTCAGCCCTTTCACGAGCCTTAAGGCTAATACCTTCGCCTATCCGCGAAAAAATATCTTTCGGCTGGGCGACCTTACGCCAGAAAAGCGTATCGAAGCAGTCCAGAGAGAGAACTTTTGCGTCGCTTTGTGCAAAAAACTGCGCTATTTCATAAAAAGATTTGGAATTCATATTAATAAACACGTGCTCATAACGTTTAAAGGGCGAAACGCAAAGGCTGCTTTCAGAATAAGGCCCGGCTTAACGCGCGATTCATCGCCCGCGTAAAGAGGCAGGCGGCGTGGAATATATTTTTACTACGGTATTATCGGGAAGTGGGGTGAGTATGATGGCGGAAATAGCGCCCAAAATGGGAGGCTGTTTTTTCGTTCGCTATATGGCAGATACCCAATTTTTTATCAGCATAGAATGAGTATGCGGCGTTTATATAAAAAGCCGCCTTCATAGAAGGCGGCATTGTTTTGATGCCCCAGAGGGGCATACCAAATTCCTTAAAAAAGTCTCTGCAGTCTGGTGAGATTTAACTCCCAAAACAACCGGAGAGCCAAAACCTGTTGATAACCACGCCCATAGGCCGTGGTTTTCAGTTGGCAATAAAAAATAAAGCGGACGATAGCCCGCTTTATTTTCATCTGACCATATCAGCGGCGAATTTATTTCAACAGGTTAAATAAATTCATGCTGTTCATTGACTGAAACGCCATCATTGATGCCTGCAGAGAATACTGAGCCATATTCTGCTGAGAAATCATGCCGACCTGGGCTTTAGGATCGTTGCCCACGGTTTCAGACAGACGCTTTTGAATATTAATCGTATTGGTTGAGGCGCTGGCAGACAGATCGTCGATCGTTTTTAACGTCGATCCCAGATCTGAACGTACCGTTGCTACGTTGTCCAGCATCGAATCCATCACGCTACCGGCCTTATCCAGCGCATTATGCAGCGTGGACTGATCGATACTGCCGTTTTGTAATGCGGCAATCGCCTGGTCCAGCGCGTCGAATACGTTGTCCGATCCGTTGGAAAAGACTTTGTCACCGGTATGGCCGAGGGCAACCGAATAACCGTCTTCGATCTCAGCGCTGCTGCAGCTATTGCTACCCTGATAGGTGCCGTCAGCGGCAAAGGCAGGCGTATCCGACTTAAACCCGGAAAAGATGTAGTTGCCGTTGCTATCGCGCGTGTTCGCCAGCGACATCAGTGTATCGCGATAAGACTGCAGTTCCTGCGCCATAGTGTCGCGATCGGACTGGCTCATCATATCGGCGTTGCCGGCCTTAACAATCGAACTTTTCGCCAGCGTGATGTTATTGACCACGCCGTTAAGCGTCGTCTCTTCAAAGCTCAGCGATGCCTTAACGCCGGTACGGGCGGCTTCGAACTGCGATATACGGCCTAACGCCGTCTGTAACTGTACGGCGGTAGAGGCTTTCGCCGGTGCGTCTGAAGGGCGCATATTCGCCATGCCGGCAGAAATGTGCTCGTTAAGGTCAAACCCTCTGCCCATCGCGTTATTAAAATAGTTCACGCTGTTCTGGTAAGAGTAAAAAGTGGTAAAACGCATCATATTATTTACCTTATTCTGGCTTAGCCAACTGCGCGCAGGATGGAGTCAAACAGCGTATTTGCCGTGTTCAACATCTGCGTATTGGCCTGATAGTACTGCTGATACATCTGCATATTGATGTATTCTTCGTTCAAGTCTACGCCGACCATTGACTGTTTCTGCTGCGCGTATGAAGAGACGATCCCCGTGTCTCGCTCACTGTCGTTTTTCGCTTCTGAGGTCCGTGAACCGATAGTACTGACCAGGCTTCCATAAGCGTCAGAAATCGTAGAACCGTTCACCAGCTTCTTATTCTTAAGATCGAGGAACCCCTGCAGATTCGCATCATTGCCCGTTCCACCAGTATTGTCGGCAAGGGCGATTTCATCCGCATTATCTAAATCCATGGTTATGGAAGAAGCGATACCTTCCGTCGGATTTAGCTGGAAGGTATCGCCTTCGGCTGCACCGGAGCCCACGTCAACGGAGACGCCGTCGAACTCAAGCTTGCCGCCGTTCATAGTCGCGTTAACCTTACTGCCATCTTCGGTGGTAACTTCCCACGCACCATTTTTGAAGGTGATGTTGTAATTCTGCGACTTCACCTGGCTAATATCGCTATAGCTCATGGTCGGCTGGCTGGTGCCGGTGTTATCCGCGTTCGGCTTCACTTTTGGCGGCGTAAAACCATAAATAGGTTTACCGGCATTGCCGTTCTTATCAAATCCTTTCTGGTTCACTTCATTGAAAGCATTCGCCATCTGCAGCGCGATATCATTAAGCTGGTTACGCACATCAACCAAATCTTCATTACGGTATTTCAGGTAACCGGCCAGCGCGCCGCCGGAGACAATGCTGCTATTCAGCTTCTGCCCTTTGCCTGTCGGATCTTCGCACATGAGCACTAAGCGCGTCGGGTCACCCGGATCCTGCTGGGTGCTCAGCTTGCTGGCGCCGTCGTCGCCCACAAGCTGGGTGCCGTTTTGCAGCTTCACGTTAACAACGCCGTTCGGCGACTCATTCACCGTGATGTTGATCTGCTGGCTCAGGTTTTCCAGCAGCGTATCGCGCTGATCCAATAGATCCGCTGGCGCAGTGCCGGAGGTCGCCTGAATACGCGCGATATCCTGGTTCAGCTTAGCCAGCGAAGACGTCATATTATTGATGTCGTCAACGGTGTTTTTAATGTTAGTGGTGTTGCTTTTTAGCTCTTCATCCAGCGCTTTACCGCGGGTATTGAACTGGTTAGCCAGCGTGCGGAACTGAGCCAGCACGTTAGTGCGCCCAGGGCCGTCATCCGGTTTACCCTGCAGGCCCGTCAGGCCTTCAAATACGTCGGAAAGCGTGGTCGATACGTTATTGGTGACATCGGCAAACAGGTTATCAATGCCGCTAAGGGACTGATAGCGCACGGTGCTGTTGCTGTAGCTTGATAGCGCGCCGCGCACCTGAGTATTGATAAATGCGTCATACGAGCGCTGGACTCCGTCCACTTTCGCGCCGTAGCCATAAAAACCGACGCTAGTAGAGAGTCCGCCATTCTCGCCCAGCATAATATTGCGGCGGTTATAGCCTGGAGTGGTCGCGTTAACCAGGTTGTTACCAATAATATTCAGCGCAGACTGGCCGGCGGATAAACCGCTGCGCGCCAGATACATTAAATTAGACATGCTCTTCTACTCTTACTTGAAAAGTTAACCAACGTGCGGCTTCTTTAGGAATATGCGTTATATATCGGCAGACGGCGAAAAAACTTCAGCCTAAAATATTTGCGATAAATCGGTCTGATAAGACGTAATCGCCTGCTTTCCTTCCTCTACTACTTTTTCGCCAATCGTCTTAATTTGCTTCATGACGTTGATGAGTTTTTTCGCATAGTGAGGATCGGTAGCGTAACCCGCCTTTTGCAGTTCCTTCGCGGCCTGTTCCGCCGTATCTGCCTGCATTACCGAGCGGTAGCGCGGCGATGAATTCAGTAACTGCACATAATCCTGCATGGCCTGTTTATAGGAATCGTAAACGCGAAAACGCGCGCGCACTTTATGCGCCACGCCGTCGATATATTCCGTAGTGGTAATTTCCGTACTTTTTCCTTTCCAGGAAGAGCCGGCTTTAATCCCAAACAGGTTATGGCTGGGCCGCCCTTCGTGGGTCGGGATCTCGCGCTTGCCCCAGCCGGATTCCAGCGCGGCCAGCGCCAGAACCACATGATGCGACAAACCGCTTTCTTTCACCGCTTCCTGGGCCGGACCCGCCAGCGACTGAACAAAGCTTGCGTTTTCCCGCACCGGTCCGGTACGGGATGCATTAGCGCCGCGTCCGGCGAAATCTGGCAGCGCCTGCTCAAGCATATGCTCCAGCCGGCGTTCTCCCTGGGCGTGGACCGCCGCCGGGTTGAGCGTCAGCGGACTTTCAGGTGTTGCAACGCGCTGCACCGCCTGCTCAGGCTCTACCTTACCGCCAAGCTGGCGCACGATAACATCGGCAAACCCCAGCCCTTTCTTCGACAGATCCTGCGATAACTGCTGATCGTACATGGAGGTATAGAGCCGCGATTGATCGTTATCCAGCATACTGCCGCCCGGCAGCGCCTCACGCATGCTTTTCATCATCATTTGCACGAAAAGCCCCTCCATCTGCTGCGCAACGGCGCGCAGCCCTGCCTGAGGCGAGCGCTGCACCTGGTTTTTCAGCGTCGACAGCGACTGGAGATCAAACGCAGCGTCCTGCGTGAACTTGATGTCAGCCACTAGTTAATCTCCACCTTCGCCCGTAAACATCCCGCGCTCTGCATCGACTGGATAATCGCCATCAGATCGTTCGGCGTCGCCCCGAGGGAATTCAGCGCGTTAACTACGCTGCTCAGGTTGGCGCTGGCTTTCACCTGCTGCAGCGATCCGCCGCTATTGCGCACAGAAACTTGGGTATTTGGCACCACCGCAGTTTGGCCACCGGCCAGCGGCGTATCCGGTTGAACGACCTGGTTATTGCGGCTCACTTCCACGGTCAAATCCCCCTGCGCGATAGCACAGGAATCCAGCGTAACGTTGCGGTTCATGACAACCGAGCCGGTACGGGAGTTAATAATGATACGGGCATCCATCGGGCCAACGGTAACGGTCAGGTTCTGGATTTCAGACAGCATGCGTACTTTGCCCGGCCCGCTGGACGGTACGGAAATTGTCACCGTATTACTGTCCTGAGCCATCGCCATGCCGCTGCCGTAACGGCGATTAATCGTGTCGCTAATTTTCTGCGCCAGCGAGAAATCTTCGTCATTTAATTGCAGGCTGATTTGGCTGCTGTTACTAAATTCAGCCGGCACTTCGCGCTCAACCACCGCGCCGCCGTTTATCCGCCCGCCGTTAAGCTGATTGATCTGAACTTTACTGCCGCCGCCCTGGGCGCCGGCACCGGAGATTAAAATATTCCCCTGTGCGAAAGCGTAAACCTGGTTATCCACCCCTTTTAGCGGCGTCATGAGCAGCGTACCGCCGCGCAGGCTCTTTGCGTTCCCCATAGAAGAGACCACAACGTCAATTTTCTGTCCCGCACGCGCAAAGGGCGGCAGCTTCGCCGTCACCATGACAGCAGCCACGTTTTTCAACTGCATATTGGTGCCAGGGGGCACGGTTATCCCAAGCTGGGATAACATGTTATTCAGCCCCTGGGTGGTAAACGGCGTTTGCATTGTCTGGTCGCCGGTCCCATCCAGACCGACCACCAGCCCGTAGCCGATGAGTGCGTTATCGCGCACACCCTGGACGCTGGTTAAATCGCGAATACGCTCCGCGCTCACGGAAAATGACAGAACCGTTCCCAGCACAAGGCAGAGCAAACGAGAAAATAGCCGAATCATCGTGTTATTCATTGCCTTTATTACTCAAAACGGAGAAGCCTGCAGGAAGAAGCGCTGTAACCAGCCCATCTGCTGTGCTTCGTTAATATAACCATTGCCGACATATTCAATACGGGCATCGGCCACCTGAGTAGAAACCACCGTGTTACTGCCGCTTATCGTGCGCGGATTCACTATCCCTGAGAAACGAATGAACTCAGTTCCCTGATTGATAGCTATTTGTTTCTCGCCAACCACCTGCAGGTTGCCGTTCGCCAGCACCTGTTTCACCGTCACCGTAATGGTGCCGCTAAAGGTATTTTTCGCCGCTGCGCCGCCTTTGCCGCCGTAATCGCTTTTACCTTCTATCGAGGTATCCGCGCGATCGCCGCCAAATAACCCTGACAGGAAACGCGGCATTGCTTTAAAGGTCAGCCCAGTAGAACCGTCACGGGATGCATTAGCCGATGAGCTTTTACTGGCGCTCACATTTTCCTGCAGAATAATGGTCAGGGTATCCCCAATATTGCGCGGACGGCGGTCTTCAAACATTGGCTGGTAACCATAGTTCATGGCCTGGCCCATCTGATAAATGGAACCATTGGACATCGCCGGCGCGGGCGGTACCGGCGCTGCTGTCGTGCTGCCTGCAACCAATGGCGGATGCGGCATATACACGCAACCGCTAAGAATAACGGGAATAACAAGACAACTAACGGCAGCAAATTGTCTGCTCTCACGCAGCCGAAACCTGCGTTTCAGGTCACGTGAAAAAAATCGGCTCATAATGACTATCCTGGAACTGAGTGACACCGGGCCGCGATGCGACCCGGTAGACGGTATTACAACTGCGTCAGACGCTGCAGCATTTGGTCGGAGGTAGAAACCGCTTTACTGTTAATCTCATACGCGCGCTGGGTCTGGATCATATTGACCAGTTCCTCGGCAACGTTAACGTTTGAGGTTTCTACGTAGCTTTGCTGTAACGTCCCGGCACCGTTCATGCCCGGCGTGCTTTCATTCGGCGCACCGGAGGCCTGGGTTTCGCGATACAGGTTTTCGCCCAGACTTTCCAGACCGGAATCGTTAATAAAGGTCGTTAGCGTAAGCTGACCAATTTGCTGAGTACCGGTCTGGCCCGCTACCGTCACGCTGACAATACCGTCTTTACCGATAGTCAGCGTCTGCGCGTCCTGAGGGATAGTGATCGCAGGCTGGATTTGGTAGCCGCTGGAGGTAACCAACTGACCATTCTGATCGACCTGGAAAGAGCCATCGCGCGTATAGGCCGTAGTGCCATCAGGCATGGTGACCTGGAAAAAACCCTGGCCCTGAATCGCCACGTCTTTTGAGTTGTTGGTTTGCTGCAGCGCGCCCTGAGAATGGATGCGCTCGGTCGCCACCGGACGCGCACCGGTACCTAACTGCAGGCCGGACGGGATGGTGGTTTGTTCAGATGACTGGGCGCCAGGCTGACGCAGCGTCTGATAAATCAGGTCTTCAAACACAGCGCGCTGGCGCTTGAACCCGTTGGTGCTGACGTTCGCCAGGTTGTTGGATATGACATCCATATTGGTCTGCTGTGCTTCCAGACCGGTCTTCGCTATCCATAAAGAGCGAATCATAGTGTGTTCCTCAATCGTGTAATCACGCAGGGCCTAAAAGCTGGTTAGCCCGCTGCGCGTTATCGCTAACGTTGCTGACCACTTTCATCTGCATTTCAAATTGCCGGGCGTTGCCAATCATTGAGACCATGGCTTTGACCGGGCTGACATTACTGCCTTCAATCGCGCCGGGGATTAACCGCAGCGTGGGATCGTTAGGCAAGGCGTCCTGTTGGTCCTGCGCATGAAATAGCCCGTCATCGCCGTGCTGCAGTTCATTGCCGGAGGCGCGAACCATTTTCAGACGCCCGACCTGCGCGATAGCTTTCGCCTCATCGCCTGCGCCAAGGGCTGAAACGGTGCCGTCCGGCGCAATGGTAATTTGCGACTGCGGCGGAACGGCAATCGGGCCGCCGTCGCCCATCAGCGGCAAACCGCCAACGCGCAACTGACCTTCGCTATCCACTTCAATATTGCCGTTACGGGTATAGCCTTCGCCGCCGTCTGGCAACTGCACCGCTAACCAGCCGTCCTGCTGCAGCGCCACGTCCAGATCGCGCCCCGTGTGTTCCACCGGGCCCATGGAAAAGTCATTGCCAGGCGTAGAGCTGGCTACCATGGTACGCGTCGGGATGGTTTGCCCTTCCACCGGAACCGCGCGAAAAGCGGACAACTGCGCGCGAAAACCCGGCGTAGAAGCATTGGCCATGTTGTTTGATACCACGGCCTGTTGATCGAGGACGGCGCTCGCCGCCCCCATTGCTGTATATAGTGCGCGATCCATAATTGGCTACCGTTAACGCAGGTTAACCAGCGTCTGGAGGAGCTGATCCTGAGTTTTAATGGTCTGAGAGTTAGACTGGTAGTTACGCTGCTGGATCATCATACTCACCAGTTCCTGGCTCATATCGACGTTTGAGGCCTCAACCGCCTGACCGTACAGCGTACCCATCGTACCAGTGCCGGAAAGGCCAAGTACCGGCTGGCCGGATGCGCTGGTTTCTTTCCAGCAGTTATTACCCTGAGGATCGAGGCCGCCGTTGTTAGCGAAGCTTGCCAGCACAACCTGCGCAATTGTCTGCTTCTCACCGTTGGAGTAGCTTGCCGTGACCAGACCGCCTTCATCAATCTGATAGCCAATCATGGTGCCCGGTGCATAACCGTTGGTAGTGTTTTCCGTGGTACCGTCTTTTTCTGAGTTCTGGGTGAAGTTCAGCGTAGTATCAAAGTTCAGCGCATTGGCACCGTTATACGATTCGCCTTCAACCGGGATTTTGACGTCTTTCGGCGTCATATTGCCGCTGGCATCAAATTTTAAATCAACGGTTTTATAAGCAGCCAGGTTATTGGCATCGCCGCCCAGCGGGCTGGTTGCGTCACAGCTATAGACTTTCCACTCATTCGGACCCGTTTTCTGGTAGTACAGGTTAATGGTGTGTTTATTACCGAGGCTATCGTAAGCGCTTACCTGGCTCTTAAAGTTATAGGTATCGTCTTTGGTCGGATCGAAAGCTATCGGATTGCCCGCATCATCGACGATTGCCTTATCTTCAGAGCACAGGTTACCTGTGATTTTGCCAGAGGTAGATGCGGATGCCGGCATGCCATCGCTTGGGATACGGATTGGGCCAACATCAGAACCCTGCTGAATTTTCGGCGGCGTACCGGTTGCCTGGTAGCCCGTCAGGAACATACCCTGGTTATTCACGATATAACCGTCTTTATCTTTCTGGAACTGGCCGTTACGGCTGTAGTATACGGAGCCTGCGTCATCCTGCATCCGGAAGAAACCGTTGCCCTGCAGCGCCATATCCAGAGAATTACCGGAGCTTGCGATAGTACCATCGCTAAAGTTCTGGTTAATGCCCGCGACTTTAACGCCCAGACCGATACGCGAACCGGCAAAAATATCGGCGAAAGAGGCCGAGCCGGATTTAAAACCCACAGTCTGTGAGTTAGAAATGTTATTACCAATCACGTCCAGCGCCTGCGAGGCGGCGTTCAGACCACTTACACCTTGTGCGAAACCCATGTGTTATACCTGTTTAAAAAAGTGATTTTTGCAACGTAAAATTATTTAACGGCATAGATCTGGTTAAGCCCAGCTTTGCCATCAATGCCGAGATCGAACTGCGCCGTTCCATTAACCAGCGTAACGGACTGCACCGTTGCTGATTTCAGCGCTACAACAGTCGGCGCATCGCCGCTGTCATTCAGTGCGCTAAACTTGACTTTGTAAGGGCCATTTTCCTGTGCAGTATCTGCATCTTCAGGCAGCGGCGGCGTAAACTTACTTCTGAAATCTTTATCGCCGAGGTCATAGCGGTGCACCCCGCCATCCACATCTTTGATGGTCTGGGTGTATACGGTGCCCTCTTTCCCGGTCAGAGTGATAGTAAGGTTATCCACTTTATCCGGGTTCGCGACGCCGAAGGTCGACTGAGTGCTGCTTTCGCTCTTAGTCTTATTAGTAGCGCCGGAAGGAACGGAAACGGACGGGTCTCCTTCTATCATGATAGAGCGCCCTACCCAATCGCTGGCGTTCATGGTGACCAGCGAGTTGGTAGCGCCTGCCACGGTCTGGTTAAGCGATGCTATCCCGGAAGCCATATTGAACTGCGCCAACTGAGAAACCATCTCGTTGTTGTTCATCGGGTTTGTGGGATCCTGGTTTTGCATCTGCGCCACCATCATCTTCAGAAACTGCTGAGACAGCTCATCCGCGGACATGCCATTCAGCGAATTACTGCCTGACTGCGGGGCGGATGTCGTTACGGGTGAAACGGACATATTCGATTCCTTTTATTACTGACCCAGCGTCAGCGTTTTTAACATTAAGGATTTGGTCGTGCTCATCACCTCAACGTTCGCCTGATAACTACGTGAAGCTGAAATGGTGTTCGCCATTTCACTCACCACATTCACATTCGGCTTCTTCACATAGCCTTTTTCATCGGCCAGCGGGTTGCCCGGATCGTATTCAAGGCGCGGCGGAGTCGGGTCGTTAACCACTTCCGATACGCGCACGCCGCCGATTTGCTGTCCGGCAGACGCATCGACTTTGAACACCACCTGTTTTGCCTGATAAGGCTCTCCGTCTGGCCCAACGACGCTATCGGCGTTTGCCATGTTGCTGGCGCTCACGTTCAGACGCTGAGACTGCGCCATCATCGCGGAGCCTGAAATATCGAAGATGCTAAAAAGTGCCATCGTCTCTTCTTTTCCGTTGCAAATATGCTAATTACCGCTCGCCCGAAAGCGCGGTAGTGAGTTGTTTAAACTGATTGCCCATAATGGTGAGGCTGGATTGATAACGCACACTGTTATCCGCGAAGTTCATACGTTCGCGATCCATATCCACCGTGTTGCCGTCCGCAGATGGCTGATCGGGCACGCGGTATAAAAGCTGAGAATCCGCAACCGGCATACCTACGGCGGGAATATGCTGCGCAGAGGTCATCGACAGGCTCACCGGTGTTACCGTTGGGCCGCCGGCGTTCCCTACCGCTTTTTCCAGTTCTGCGCTGAAATCAATATCCCGCGCCTGGTAGCCCGGCGTATCCGCGTTGGCGATATTTGCAGCCAGAATTTCCTGGCGCTGGTTTAAAAGGCGCAGTGCGTTCTGTTGAAATTGCAGCGCCTGGTCAAGCTTATCGAGCATAAACGTACCTTTCCGTTCGCTTTTTCTCTGGAGTCAGTTTGTCATTGAGCGCATATATTAGTGAGCGCGCGCAAAAACTATCCGATAAATAGGGCATGATTCTCGCGTTATTTAGTCCCTTCACTTTTCATTACTGTCGTTAAACTGCCCCACCAGTAAACTTGCGTCATGATGAGAGCGCCCCGTGTCACAACGATTTAATTGGATTCATACATACTGCATGCCGCTGTGCGCCCTTCTGTTGGCGTGGAGCGGGCTATCGTGGGGTCAAGACTCGCTGGAGCAGCAAATCGCAGGCTACCTTCAGGCTCAGCATCAGGGTGCAGGTATTAACTTCAATGTTACGCTCAATAAAACGCCGGCATTACAATGCGAAAGCCCAAGCCTGCGCGTGGCGGAAGGAAGTAAACGGCTAACGGGCAATGTTAGCGTACTGCTGAATTGCGGTGGAAAAATGCGCTTTATTCAGGCGCGAGTCGCCGCGACGGGAAGCTATTGGGTGGCCAGTAAACCGCTTAATGCGGGACAGGCAATCGCCGCTGAAGATATCCAGCTGCGCAGCGGCGATCTCGCGAAACTGACGCCTGATATTATCTTCAAAAATGAGGATATCGTCGGTTACGTGCTGCAACATCGTATAGCCGCAAACGCGCCGGTGATTCATCGGGCAATTCGCAAGCCCTGGCGGGTGCGTAATCGTCAGCGCGTCACGCTTATCGCGCAGGGCAGCGGGTTTCGTATTCACAGTATGGGTGAGGCGTTAAGTAACGGCAGCGTGCAGGATAGCATCATGGTTCGTACCGCTTCAGGAAAGCTGGTTAAAGGCACCGTCGGTGAGGACGGCGCTATTTACATAGCAATGTAGTTTTTCGATTCAAGTTATCAGATAACTGGCCGATACTATGTTTACAAGCACCGGAACTGGAGAAATATCCATGAGCATTGATACTGCAAAATCTATTAATCCGCTGACTGATACTCAGAATATCGCTAACGTCACCAAAGCGCCGGCACAAAAAACGCCTGAGCACGCTAACGCTACGTTTGCACAAAGCAGCGCCCAGGTGACCCTGAGCCGCGCCGCCGATTATTTAAATGAAGACAGCGCAGACATCGACACCGATCGCGTTGCCCAGATTAAACACGCGCTTAGCCGTGGCGAATTAACCTTAGACGCGGGAAAAATCGCGGACGCCATGTTGAGCAATATTCATCATTCAGACTGAACAAGCCCGATAAATTAAATGGAAAACTTTGCCCAGACGCTCGGCGGCATCCAGCAAGAGCTGCTAAAACTGAAAGTCGTGTTACTTGCGGAATACGATGCGTTGCAGGTTATTCAGCGCGATCCGCTGGTATTGCAGGCAATTACCGATGAGAAAAATAGCCTGCTGGCCGCGCTGAATTATTACGACAAACTGCGTCTGGATGAGGAAAAACGCTTACGCCTCATCGCCCCCTACGCTGAAAACGCCGACTTTGGCGAGCTGTGGCAGGGTATAGTCCAGCTTACGCTGGAGCTGAAAGCGCTGAATATGCAAAACGGCGAATTAATGGAACAGCAGATGGCTATCGTTAACGATATTCGTAAAGTCATCTCCCGTACCAGCCTCGGGCAAATGGTCTACGGTGAAAACGGGCAGTCGCAGGCCGGCGCCAATTTCAACCGTCTAAATATCAATATTTAACGTCTTGCACCGCCGTCAGTAATTTCATTCGCGTCAGGCGTGGCGGTTAAACCCCGTGGTCAGGATAGCGTCGCTCGTGAAAATAACGGCCGCGGCCCTGCGAATCAGCATGATTTCATTGCCGATTAATTCCAGGTTCGACAACCTGTTTTCACGGGCGGTATTACCACCGCGCGGCAATTGCCGCACGTTGCAAGCTGCATGAAATACCTGCTTTCTCCGGCTCACGCCATCATGAATTCCACTATTTTTCCTTTATGACCGCGATGACCGCGCGAATCCGGAGCGTTAGCTACACGCTCCGGATTTGGCGATTAGAAGGCGTATTTCAGCCCCATAATTGCGCTGGCGTCGTTATAACCCCGCGTGCCGACCTGCACCGCCGTGTTCCCCCACATGGTAAACGAACGCGTTAATTTCGCCTCCACGCCGACTTTCACCTCGGCAACGTTGAGCGCGCCGGCCTGCGAGAGCTTCACACCGTCACCGGTGCTTTCAAACTGACGCGTATTATGGATCCAGTTAGGCTCAATGAACGGCTGGAACACTTTTTCGCCTCCGTTATCCGACGCATCGTGACCGGAAAGCGCAGCGCGCAATCCAACGCGGCTCATAATATTGCCATCGCCGGAACTCGCCATACGCGTGCCGTTATCTTCACGGTGACCCGGCGCCCGAACGCCCATCCATACCAACTGCGCCTGAGGCTGTAACCAGGCCTGATACGCGGTGCCTTTGCTGCCGGTAAAGGCGCCAAGCGGCAGCGTATATCCTGATTCCAGAGACGCGGTCAGACCGTGAGAATCATAGGTTTCCTCCGCCAGGTTCTGACCTTTAACGCTGTTCTTAAAGTGGCTGTACAACAACCAGCTATCCACATATAGCCCTTCACGCGTGTCGTCGTTGGCAAACCAGGTTGCATACAATCCGCCGCTGTAGCCATTTACCTGCCCTTCAGAACTCCAGCCAGAAATCCCGGAGGTCGTATGGCTTTTGTTGTGGCCGTAGCCGGCCATCACGCCAAGTTTCAGCGCGGACTCCGCAAACTGCCACTGCGCAACATCACCGCCTAACTGAACCACATAGCGATTAGAGGTAGTGCGCAACTGGCCGCTGCCGTCATACCAGCGGTTGTGTCCGCCGACCTGGCGTAACCAAAGGCTGCTTTGCCTATCCTTCGCATCAAACTGCGGTTCGCCAATACGATCGTGCATACGCGTCACAAACATTGTATTGGCAGCTTCCATATTGGCGATGTAGCTGGCACCTTCAGGGCGCAAACGCGGTGAGAACGGTTTAATTGTGCCGCCGCCGTTACCGTTATTACCGTTATCGGTGCCGCCGCTGCCGTTATCGGTGCCGCCGCTGCCGCTATCAGTGCCGCCGCTGCCGCTATCAGTGCCGCCGCTGCCGTTATCAGTGCCGCCGCTGCCGTTATCAGTGCCGCCGCTGCCGTTATCATCGCCGCCGTTGTCGGGGGCTGGATCATCCGTCGAACTCACCAAATACCAGCGCCCGTTATCTGCGGCAGCGCCGCGCAACAGGTTGTATTCGTACTGGCCGGCAACAATACGCCCGCTCTGCTCAAAGTTCGCTTTGCTGCTATCACCTTGAACATCCACTACGTTAATACCGTTAACCGTCTGCGCACCGCGCCCGCCCTGGTTTACCACGGCAACCTGGTACTGGCCGTCGGCGCTGCCTTTAACCAGCACTTTATCCGTCGGGGAGCTGTCATCGCCCAGTTCGGTTTTCACGGTAAACTGGCCGTCGCCGGTCAAATTACCGTCCACTGTGAGCGTGCTCCATCCCGTGGTTTTTGAAAGATCCGCATGACCATTTGCCATCGACAGACCTTTCACGCGGGAGCTTTGCTCCAGCGTCCATTGGCTATCGTTCAGCAAGATTTGACCACCTGACTGCGTCGAGCCGGTCCAGATAGACTGCTCATACAGCGCCAGGTTTGCATCACTGACGCTATCCGCCTGGATATCACCCTGCAGCGTCATCCCGTGAGCCGCAACGTTAGCTACGCCTGGCTGCTGCGCCTGGTTTTGCATGACATCCAGTAGCAGGTTATTTCCGGCGTTGAGCGTCGTCCCGCCGCTCATATCTACATTGAGCGTTGCGCCGTTCACCTGAATCGCGCTGCCTTTATCACTGGTCAACGTGGAACCAACCACATTAATCGTGCCGTTATCCATAGTCGCAGCCAGAATCGGCCCGGTCCCTGCGGCGTGTAAATCGCTATTGGTGATATTCTGGGTGCCACCATTGGCCATAGCGGCAGCAGCATTATCGCCGTCTGTAATAACGCGAACACCGTTAGCGTTGAGCGTGGAGCCAGCGTAGGTCATTAACCCGGAAGAGGCCGCGCCGTGCGTCTGCACGGTGCTGTCGGTCATAGTAATGGTACCGCCGCGCGCGGCGAAAGCGCCCGCCGATTTATCGCCATTCGTTGTGACCTGGACATTATTGGCGTCAACCAATGCTTCGGAATACAGGCCGTAGCCCACCGCGCCGGTGGTAGAAAGGGTGGAGTCCGTAAGGTGCGTCTGACCAAATTGCGCGCTCACCGCGTGCGCCTTATCACCCGTGGTGGTAAATTCACTGCCCGTCGCCGTTACCGTCGCGGCGTCATCGGCAACCCACAGCGCATCCCCGAGCGTTTCGATCCTCACGCCGATTAAATCAAGATGTGAATTGACGTTGGCGTTAATGCCCATACCGAGAGTATTCGAAATAGTGACATTATCGAATACGCCGTTACCGTGCATGGCAAGAACCGCACTCTCGCCGCTGCTGATGATGTTGCTATTTTTGATATTAGCCTGCGCCATCATCGCATCGCTATAGCCGTATAAACGCAGCCCGTTTTTCGCCAGCGAGTTCAAAATAAGCTGGTCGGCATTCAGCGTCGCTTTACGCACTAAAATACCGGCTGTCGCATTACTGTCCGTAATCGTTATCGAAGAGTCCAGCACATTCATTTCGCTGTCGCTCACCAGGTTGATGCCGTTGGTGGCGGAGAGAATATTGAAATCGCTGTGATTCATATTGAGCGTGGAATTATTCATAGAGGCGCCATACGCTGTGCCCCCCGCTGCATTCAGCGTGGTGTCATTAAGGGTAATCACCGCCCCTTTGACGCCCTGCAGCGCCATACCGCTTTTCCCTTCCGCCGTCATCGCGCCGCCGTTAACGTTGAGCGTCGCGCCATCAACGTAAGCGCCGCGGCTGTTGGCACCTTTGGCAAATGTCTGGCTTTTATTCAGCGTGATGGTAGCGCCGTTGCTGGCATTCGCCCCCTGTACGGAATCACCCGCCAGGTTAAATGTGATAGCAGGGCTGGTCTCCAGCGTACTGCCCTGCCCGCTGGCCTTCAGCGCGACATCGTTCGCTTCTGAGCTTTGATAACCTTTTGTCACTGCGACCTGTGAGCCGTCGTCAACCTGCCAGGGCGACGCCGCCAGCGCGACCGCAGGAAGGAGGTTGATGCTAAACGCGACGGGTACCGTCAGATGCCGCCATGAAAACTGCGTAATGGAATATATTTTCATAACCTATTTCCTTATAGAAACCACCGGTGTCGTCGCAACAAAAACGACAAAACTGCCCCTCCCCCGTATCCGGGAGAGGGGCGATACAGCATTTAATTATTCATACGTCAGCGTGAAGGTTGCGGTACTGTGAACCTTGCCTCCGGTCGCAGTGCCTTCCGTCTGGTAGTAGCGCGCGATAAGCGGAACCGTGAGTCGGCAGTCCACCGCATTCGGATAACTGGCGATTTTCCACGGCGTGCCTAACTTAATCGGCAAGTTGGTATCGCCATGCAGCACCTGAACCCCCGCCCCGGTCGCTTTCCCCGGCCCGGTTTCATCAAGCTTCAGCACGCCCTGCGCGGGATCTGCCGTAGCCGAAACGCCATCAATTTGCAGCGAAACATCAAATTTCCCCGAAACGCTGACATCACAGAAGAACTCCAGATTAAAAGGCTTATTACTGACGGACGTAGTACCAGGGCCAGAGCCAAATCCGCCGGGTTTAATCGGCTCAGGAGGAATAAGTACCTCTACCGACTGGTTAAGCGGACGACAGGTTTCCGTCACGAAATTAATATTTGGCGCATTTTTCACAAAAAAAGACGCTGGATTACCGCCTGAAGGCGAGCTGTCGAGCTGAAATACCGTAATTAAATTCGAGGGAACGGAAACTTTATCCATCATCTCCCCCGTTTTAACGATTTCGACGGTCACATCAGAGAGGTTAAATTCGGGCCAGTTAAAGCTGGTGCCCGGCGGCCCGAAATAACCGACATCTGATGCCTGCAGGATATTTACCGGCGTATCGCCACGGTTGCCTTTGTAAGTGACAAACATGCTTAAACCACTGCCGGCACCTAAAATATTTTTTAGGTTCTTACGCACAAAATACAGATTATCCGACTTGGTTAATGCCGAACTGGTGCATTTGACTTTTAAGCCCGTCATTGTTTTTGAAAAAATGACGGTCCCAATAGGTGTCGATCGTGAAACTGTAATAATATCGGTATTACCGATATCGGCTACGGTTGTCGCACCTTCAGCCTCACAGCGTAAATCAGCCCGCGCGGCAAAAGAAAATAACAAGGAACTTATCAATAATAAAAATAAAACCCCTGTCTCTTTTTTGAGATAAATATATTTATTCATGAAAACCATAGAATAATCCTTTACTCACACGTCGCGCTTATATTCTCAAAGCGACGCGATTGATTTTTTTCTGCCGCAGGTAAATTCACCGATATTGCACACAGGGCATTATTGTTAAGCATCACTTTTAAGCGCGAGTTATCCTGCTTCAGACGCACTAATGCCATTCCGCCCTGCCCGACATATCCCACCAGGTTATTATCCTGATCGATAACCGAGGCGCCGAACGGCAGCGGATTATTATGTTTATCCTGCGCCTTAATCAGCACGGAACGCCCGACGTCCGTCATAAAGTTAACGGCAACTACCGCGCCATCACGGGGGACCGCCTGCTCTTTAGTAGAAAGCAGTTCAACGTCAGTAGAGAGCCCTTTCGGATCCAGCGTAATATCATTAAGCCGATATGGGCGCAAATTAGGCACCAATGCATAACCCTGACTATCCAGGTGGATATCCGGGTAGCTCAGGATTTGCGCCCCGGCCGCATCCGGCGCATGTACCAGCGCCATGGTATTGGCGGTATAAGGGCTGGCGACAAGACCGCCCTTATGTAGCAGTAGCGCACCCGTTAGCCCCGCAGAGGAAGAATGGTAGTTTTTCCCCTGCGCGTAACTGCCGGTCACCATTGTCCACGGCGTGCGATAGCCTGCAGATAAGTTGCCGGCATCATCGTCTTTCGTATGGCTGTAGCCCACGCTGTAGTTGGCCTGATTATATTCACCGAGCTGCCCGCTAACGCTGGTCTGGTTCGTCAACTTATTATCAGAATCCCAGCCGGTGCTCATTGACAGATACGGCGTGTGCGCGCTTACCTGGCCAAGCGGCATTGTGAGCGTCAGCGTGAACTGATTCTGGTTGTCACCGGTCGCGTTGCGCTGGCGGCTTACGGCCAGGCTATAGGTCAAACTGCGCCAGTTGTTACTGTAGCCAAGCTGATACTGAGTATCATTCCCGGAGCGCCCCCAATAGTTCTGGTTATAGCCCGTCAAATAAAACTGACCATAGCCGTCCTGTAAATACTGGTTCAGGGTGACAGAGAACCGGCTGCGCTGGCGCCAGCTATAACTGTTATTGGTACTGCTGCCGCCGTTGTGCTGCCATTCAGCCAGCGACATGGCGTTATTTAAATCCAGGTAGCCGGAAGAAGAATAACGATAAGCTGCCAGACTGATGCTGCTGCGCGTCTCAGCTATTCTCTTGCTATAAGTAAGCCGCGTACTGCTCCCGGTGTGCGAGAAGTTATTGAGCTGTGTTTTCGCGCCGGTGATATCCAGCGCCAGCGCACCCACTCCCGTATTCACCGCTCCGCCTAACAGCAGGGCGCTGTAGTCATCCGTCGTCAGCCCACCCGCATAGCCGGTGAACACGTTATTGAAACCGTGCTGGATAGTGCCGTGCGCGATTTTAGGATGCCAGGAGTTGTTCTGAATATCGACTTCCCCGGCCAGCAGGCTGTAGCGCGTCATTCCCGCACGCAGCAACTGGGCTACCGAGGAGAACGGTACGCTGAACGTTTTAACCCGTCCGTCAGATTCCTGTACCGTTACGTCAATATCACCGCCATAGCCGGTCGGGTAGAGATCGTTAATGGCAAAGGGGCCAGGCGGCACCACGGTCTCATAGAGCGTCACGCCGTTCTGGCGCACGCTGACCTTCGCATTAGTATCCGCCGTGCCTTGCACAATAGGGGCATAATCGCGCAGTGAGTCCGGCAGCATTTGGTCAACAGAGGCAAGTTCAGCCCCGCGATAGCCGAAACTATCAAACAGCTCACCGCTGGTAAAATTGCGCCCAATAGTTAAACGTGAACGTAACGCATTGATATCACGCTGCACGTAGGTACGGTTAGATTTATAGTTAGAACCCGAGTCATCGCGCCAGTTTAGGTTCCCGGTGTGGCGAAACATCCAGCTTTCAAAGTTTAACCCAACGTTCAGCCCGGCATAGGCAGACTGCCACGATTTCCCGTGTGAGACCGCGTTGTAATAGTTGGTATTGTAATTAAATAACAGCGCCGTCTGGCCGCCATCCCATAATTCCGGGCTGACATAGCCGCGTCCCTGGGTATATAGCATCGCCTGCGGCATGGCAAAATTCAGCGTCAGGCTGGACATATCATAATAAGCGCGGCCTTCCTGCGTTAAAGCGCTAAAGGGCACGCAGGCGGCCGGGTCCTGTAAATGCTTTAGCTCTGCCGACGACAGCTTTTCCTGGTTTATCCCAGAGTCCGTCAAAATCTGCGAAGTAATACACACGGCGGGTTTGCCGTTAACCTTCTCAATGCGGATCTCCCGCTTGCCGAGCTTGCGATCGTTAACGCTAATAATCGAAGGATAGCGCCCTACGACCAGCGGATTGCCGCGGCTATATTGGGAGAGCGTTTGCTGGCTGCCGGGGAAAGCCGATAAAAACGACGGGTTAAATTCTACTTCCTGCATACCGTCATCGGCTGTACGGGTTTCCTGCCCGGCGCCGGGTACCGCTGTCTTAGTGCTATTCTCCGCGGCCCACGCGTGACCATGAATCGTAAATAACGCACAGCCTACGGAAAAGGCAATCGGCTTTAGCGAAAATAGCGGGGGTGCAGCATTTTTCTTTTGCATCGTGACACCCCCCATTACTTCAGAGCAGATTCAAATTTAAGGGCGGCACCGCTATCGCTGAGAGAGGTATAGTTAATCTTCGAGACCTGCCCTGCGGCCTTCGGCAAATCAATATCAAGCGTACTATTGGGATACGCCATTCCGCCGTGCGTCATCTCAATAGTTTTCCCGCCGGTGCTGGTCAGGGTGATGCCGGTAATAGTGACGTGATAGGGTGAGCTATTGGTGGCGCGCAATTGTGCCTTTCCACCGGTATTAACGATCTTCCAGCTAATTTTCTCTGAGGCTTTAATTAATCCATCAGCTGACAGGCCGGCGGGACGTAAAAAAAGTTTGATGCGGCTACGAATAGCCATCTGTAGATAATTATCTGGCACCGCTTTTTTTGCCAGACCAGGAATATCCAGGACATTCAACCAATAAATACTTTCTTCATTTTTGGCTGTGCCACTGCCGGTATAAATAATTCTTATCGTCTGACCTTTTCCCGGCTCAACCCGGGACATAGCCGGAGTAATAATAAAGGGTACATTGAGTTTATCAATCGGAGTGTCACGATTGCCATCGTCGATCCATACCTGCGTGAGCGACGGAATATTGCCACGATTATCAAAATGCACGGAAATATCTTTCTGATCTAAAGGATAAACAACTCGGGTACCGTTAATTACAATACTTGCCTGAGTGGTAACCGTAAAACATAAAGAAAGAATCGCTGCCGTTAAAATTCCGATTGTTTTTCTCATAATAATTAAGTCCCTTTATTACTTCCCCGGAAAGATATGAAAAGAGGCGACGCGAGGTCGCCTCTGCTCAGCTAGGGCGGATTACTCGTAATCGATAGAGTAAGTAACAGAAGAAGTTACTTTACCCGCGCTAGTTTTATCTGTTGCGTGATAACGAACGATGTACGGCAGATCGGCAGTGCCTGCATTCAGGTCAGTAGCGGCATTAGCGCGCTGCCCGGTATCACCTACTTTCAGTGAAGTACCACCTTCGTTCAGCAGCTCAAGCTGTACGTTGCCAGCTGCGCCCTGAGCCTGCATGTTTTTCAGGCGACCGTTAGTCATATCTACGGTGTTGCCCGCTTCAAAGAAAGCACGCACTTTACCGGTTGCCGGGTTACAGTTTTTCAGGTTGATAACGAAATCGGTATCACCTGCAGTTGCGTCAGCGGCAGCCAGCATAGTTGCAGACAGGGTCGGCAGCGTTACAGTCGCGTCGTTTGAACCGCCGTTTACGGTAACGTCACAGGTCGCATCAGTCAGTTCACCGTTAAAAACGATGGTGCCATCAGATGCATTAGCCGTAGAAATGCCGGCCATCAGCAGAGATGCAGCAACAACAGAGAAAATCGCTTTCATTCTTAAAAACTCCTTTTTTAAATACTCTGTAAGTTTTATTCTTCTTACAGCGTTATTTTCCAGAACTTTCTGGCGGGGTGAGATAATGGAAATACTATCTCAGGTGGAATTATATTTTCCCGCCTGACAGGGTCTCAATCGTAATATATCCAAATAGAATTAGATATTTTGGTATAAACTTTATTTTATTTATTTAGCGCGACTGGATTTAACAAGATAATTAATACCAGCAACAGCCGCACCAATAATTGCAACAACGGCGCCACCGGCAATGTCACCAAGCCCATAACCATTTGAAGGTTGAGTATTCGGATTAGTCCAATCTACTTTACCTTCATCGCGTGAATGGCCTATTCCCCGAATAAAATCGAGAAGTCCGGACACAGACAGGCCGCCGCTAACTTGTGAAAGTTGATTTTCGTTTAATTGTTTCATTCTACAATTCCTATTCGCTTAGTGTAAGAAGCGCCCTAGAAAGAATTTGGCAATATTTAATATTGAACCTGCTACGCTAACGCTTACGCCCCATGTGATATGCTCATTAACATCTTTTGCAGAAGTTATAAGCTTATCAAACCAATCTTTAATTGATGTCCATGCGGGGAGTTCGCCGCCGGAAACGGCCTGCAGTTCAGAGGAGTTTAACTCACGCATAATAATCTCCATAGAGTAAAACGCCGGCATTAGAATACCGGCGTTTTGTCAGCAATGATTATGCTTTTTTACCACCACCGATGATACCGGTAATAGTATTTTTCAGGTTATCAAAACCATCAGTCAGAAGCTTAGAAATACCGTCGAAAGTATTTTTGAAGATCGGAGCGATAGTATTATTCAGAAAATCGCTGACTTCTTTAGCAAAAGAACCGTCGAAGAAACCAGACAGATCTAATTTACCACCAGAAACATGATTGATTTCGCTATTTTTTAATTCGCGCATGGTACTATTCCTTTTTTATATTGTATTACACGTGGAAGAATTAGACTTTAGGCGTAGTAACAGTCAGATCGGCAAACTGATCTGAATAGTTATTAAAGGTTTCCAGCGTTTTATCCCAGTCATTAACCAGGCCATAAACAGCGCCGTGAACGGTTGCCAAAGCGCCGCCCCAGACCATGGTAACCAGAGAGGAGATAAGGCCGAAACCCAAGATCCCGCCCACAGAACCGCCAGCTACGCCGCCGCGCATAGTACCGGAAGATAATCCAACCAAAGCCCCTAATCCAGCAGCACCGAGGCGAGAAGCAAAACTTGCGCCTGCAACAACGTCTACTTCATGAATGCTAAGTTCACGCATTGATAATTCCTTTACATTTTTTGATTATTTACTGTTCCAAAGTCATAAAACTATGACTTATTTATCACCAGTTACGCTTCCAGGAAGCATATCAGGATAAATTTCTTGAATAGCACCATTATTAAGAGCAATAACACGGTCAGCACTCCGAATAGTTTCCGGTCGATGTGCAATAATAATACGTGTTATTTTCATCTGCCTAACGGCGTTATTAATTAACATTTCTTTTTCCACATCCAAATGGCTTGATGCTTCATCAAGAACCAAAATAGATGGGTTACGGTAAAGCGCTCTTGCTAATAAAACACGCTGATTCTGCCCGCCAGATAAAGATGACCCCATATCACCAACCAGGCTTTGATAACCCATTGGCATACGCATAATTTCATCATGTATCTGAGCGAGTTTGGCGACATTTTCAATTCGCTCCTGATCTGGCTCAGCGTCAAAAAAACAAATATTATCTGATATTGAACCTGCGAAAAGAATATCGTCCTGCATTACGCAACCTATTCTTTCCCGGTATTGGTATAATCCTAATTGCTGAATATCAACACCGTCAATCATAATACTTCCATTTTCAGGAGTTAAAAGTCCTAGCAATAGTTTTGCCAGCGTCGTTTTACCCTGCCCAGACGGGCCAATTATGGCAACAGACTCTCCTGAATTAATCTCAAAAGAACAATTATTTAAAACCAGTGGCTCTGTTTCCGCATAACGAAATGAAAGATCTTTGATTGTAATACGCGGAGCATGTTCATTACTCAGCGCGGTATTCCGAATTACTTTTTCGTGATTCCCGTCTTTTTCTCTTTCCGTCAGAACAATATCGGCTAAACGCTCACCGTGAAGTTTTAACATCTTAAAATCAATCATGGCATCGATTAATCCAGAGCCACGCGAGATAAACTGATCGGCAAACGACATAAATGCAATCAGCATACCTGCAGAGAAGTGGCCATCTAATACCTGCGTTGCCGCCATCCAGACTAAAATAATACGCCCGACGCCGGAAATAACTGTCAACAACGGGTAAAAAGTGATCCACTTACCGTCACCACCAACGGTCTA
>CALYPF010000059.1 GCA_945271245.1 uncultured Enterobacteriaceae bacterium
ACCTGCGACCAATTGATTAAAAGTCAACTGCTCTACCAACTGAGCTAACGACCCACTTTGCTACCGATCCCGCAATGGAATAACCCTCGGCAACGGCGGCATATATTACTGGTTTGAGATTTCAGCGCAACAAAAAAATTGCCTGGCCGTACTTAACCGGTCAGGATTCATGCGTTGCGCCCAGAAAAACGGCGCTCGCAAACCGAAACGAATCTCTTACAAAGCATCAATCCGCTTTTGCGCCATTTTTGCGCCGCTGCTGCCAGGATATTTTGCCATAACCTGTTGATAAACGGCTTTTGCTTTCGCTGAATCGCCTTTATCCTGCATGATGACGCCAACTTTATACATTGCATCCGAAGCTTTAGGCGACTTCGGCCAGTTTTTTACCACCAGAGCAAAATAGTGTGCTGCATCGTCTTTTTGCCCCTTGTTATAGCTAAGCTGGCCAAGCCAATAGTTTGCGTTAGGCTGAAAAGTTGAGTCAGGATATTTCTTTACAAACCCCTGAAAAGCGCTAATTGCCTCATCCTGGTGCGATTTATCCTGAACCAGTGCGAAGGCTGCATTATAATCTGCGTTCGCATCACCGCTTTGAATGGCGGTGCCAGCTTTGCTTTCAGGCGTTGCTGCCTGCGCGGAAGGTGCCTGAGCGCCTGCATCCGCTGGCGCATTCGGTTCTCCGTTTTTCCCGGTAGAATCCCCCGCTTTCAGGCTGTCCATTTGCAATAAGATTTGTTTCTGGCGCTCAACGACCTGGCTAAGCTGATACTGACTTTCCTGTATCTGCCCCCGAAGTGAATCAATATCTGATTGATTATCAGAAAGTTGCTGCTGAAGTTGCGTTAATAATTGGCTATGTGCATTTGAGATACGCTCAAGCTGCGTTACGCGATCTTCCGTTGATCCTGAACCTATGCTTCCAATCGCTGCCTGTGCATAAGCGGCCCAGGGGGCCGCTATGCCAACAAGCAACGTCAGACTCAATGCGTGATATCTGAAATTACCGCTCATACTTCTCTCTTAATAAACCAATACGGCACGACGGTTTTTCGCATACGCGGCTGCATCGTGACCCAATACTGCAGGTTTTTCTTTACCGTAGGAAACAATGGCCATTTGGTCGGCTGAAACGCCTTTGCCCTGTAGGTACATTTTAACGGCATTAGCGCGACGCTCGCCCAATGCGATGTTGTATTCCGGGGTACCGCGCTCATCCGCGTGCCCTTCGATGGTCACTTTGTAAGACGGATTGCTGCGCAAAAACGCCGCATGCGCATCCAGCATTGCCGCAAATTCAGAACTAACGTCGTAGCTGTCATAACCGAAATAGACGATGTTGTTCTGCTGCAGTTGCTGCATCTGCAGGCGCGCCTGTTCATCGGCAGACGTATTACCGTTGCCCGCGCCGCTCCCGTCAGCTCCCATTCCCGTACCTGCGCCCATCATTCCGCCGCCAGCGCCGCTCTGGTCATTGTCAGCGCTTTTATTGGAACTACAGGCCGCAATCGCCATTACAGGCAGCGCCAGCATCAACCCTTTCAGCACTTTATTCAATCGCATGTTTGGATCCTTAACTCATCACAGTATTGTTATCAGAGATACGGCGACCATGCCGGGAATTTAACCTGGCCATCAGTTGCCGGGAGACGCGCTTTAAAACGCCCGTCGGTTGAAACCAGATTCAGCACGGATCCCATCCCCTGAGAAGATCTGTAGATAACCATTGTGCCGTTCGGTGCCAGACTTGGCGTTTCATCCAGCATCGTGGAGGATAACGTTTGTACGCCTCCCGTAGCCAGATCCTGTTTGGTAATATGCTGTTGCCCATTATTTGAGCTCACCATTACCATAAATTTACCGTCGCTGCTGACGTCAGTGTCCTGATTCTGGGCGCCTTCCCAGGTCAGACGCTGCGCAGCACCGCCGTTAACGTTGACTTTATATACCTGAGGACGCCCAGCCTGATCGGAGGTAAATGCCAGGTTCTGGCTGTCCGGGAACCAGGAGGGCTCAGTATTATTGCTACGTCCGTTAGTCACCTGTCTGATCTGTCCTGAAGCGATATCCATCACATACAGATTCAGGCTACCGGTTTTGGATAACGCAAAGGCGAGCTTCGAGCCATCAGGCGAGAACGCAGGCGCACCGTTGTGACGAGGGAATGAAGCCACCTGCCGCACGGCACCGTTAGACAACGTCTGGATAACCAGCGCGGAACGCCCGCTCTCAAAGGTGACATAGGCAACTTTACTGCCGTCCGGAGACCAGGCTGGAGACATAAGCGGCTGCGCGGAACGATGCACGACAAACTGATTGTAGCCATCGTAATCGGCAACGCGAAGTTCATAAGGAAACTGGCCGCCATTGGTTTGCACCACATAGGCGAGACGCGTCCTAAAAGCCCCTTTGATACCCGTAAGCTTTTGAAAAACCTCATCGCTTGCGGTGTGAGCGGCATAGCGCAACCACTGTTTGCCTATTTTATAGCTATTTTGTGACAGTACCGTACCAGGTGCACCGCCGGTATCGACCAATTGATAAGCTACCGTGTAGCTGCCATCCGGATTAGGTGAAATTTGCCCGACCACGACGGCATCAATACCCAACGCTGACCATTCCTGGGGCTGGACTTCCTGCGCATTACCCGGCTGCTGTGGTAAACGCGCGCGATCCAACGGGTTAAATTTCCCACTATTACGCAAATCAGCGGCAACAATATCTCCGATATCTTCAGGCGCCGCGCCCTGGCCCGCCCACTTAAAGGGCGCAACACCGATTGGACGCGCATAGTCAACGCCCTGGGTGATTTCAATGCGTACTTCCGCATGCAGGACTGCAGCCCACAGCATCAGAAAACTTAATGCAATTCGTAATGCCTGCTTCATTTTATCTCCCTTACCCAGGCCAATAGCGGCCCCTGATAATGTTCAGCTTTACATCCCTGCGCGGATATCCGCGCCGACGCAATAACGACTAACAATACCGTATTCTGCAAGTCACTGGAGCAGTTATAGCAGAACCTCGAGCCCGGCGTGACAACCAAATGTGTAATCAGCCTCTTAAGTAACTTTAAACTTATCTACGGTTTAAAATCCAACGGCGCGTTTTTGAAGATTTCATATATGGCCTGAGTTGGAGGTTTCGGCATATGCGCCTGACGCGCCGCTGCCAGCGCGGCCTGGCATAGGGCAGCGTCTCCACCTTCTGACTGGATATTCAATAACAAACCATCCGGCGCCAGTTTAATGCGCAGCGTACAGGTTTTGCCCGCATAAGAAGAAGAGTCGTAAAATTTACTCTCAATTGCAGATTTAATTTGCGCTGCATAACTGTTTATCTCAGCGCCAGAAGCCCCGTTATTTTTTGCATTTCCCTGCCCGGCCGCTCCAGAATTATTCTGTTTCGTGCCACCGCCGCTTTTCGGCGCATTCTTACCCGAGCTAAGGTCTCCGAGCAAATCATCGACGCCCTGAGCGTCCGCTTTGGCGGCAGCCTCTTTTTCGGCAGCCGCTTTACTTGCCGCTGCTTTCTCTGCCGCCTTTTTCTCTGCGGCCGCTTTTGCTGCGGCTTTTTTCTCCGCCGCCGCTTTTACGGCAGCCGCCTTTTCCGCGGCCGCTTTTTCGGCAGCGGCTTTCTCAGCGGCTGCCTGTGCGATGGCTTTCTTTTCTGCTTCCTGGCTCGCTTTTTTTGCCGCCTCTTCCTGAGCTTTCTTTTGCGCCGCAGCGTTTTTAGCCGCCGCTTCTTCAGCCTGCTTTTTAGCCTGTTCTGCCGCAGCCTGTTTAGCTTTTACCTCAGCGTCAGCTTTCGCGCGGGCATCCGCCTCGGCTTTTTCTTTGGCTTCAGCCTGCGCCTTTGCTTCTGCCACCGCTTTTTCCTGGGCAGCTTTTTCCTGAGCGGCCTGTTCTGCCAGTTTTTGCTGCTGGAGCGCTTTCTCCTGCGCTTCCCGGCGCGCCTGCTCCTGCGCTTTTTGCCGCGCCTCTTCCTGTGCCCGCTGTTTGCTCTGCTCAGCGGCCTGGCGAGCGCTGGCCTGTTGCTTGCTTTCATACTGCTGAACAACAGCGCCAGAATCGACCATCACGGCATCAATGGCCGAACCGCCTCCGCCGCCAGCGGCTTCATCCATATGCTCGTCAAACGAGCTCCAGATAAGCAACGCAACCAGCAAGATATGCAGCACGGCCGAAATAGCTATCGCCCGCTTTAGCTTCGTATTTTCTTCGGTTGCCTTAGACACCCTGATTCCTCAAAACTGTTCGGCCCATCTTTAACGCCCTATATAGGCTGCGTCATTAACCCAACGGACTTCACCCCTGCCTGATGAAGCAGGTTAAGCGCTTTAATGACTTCATCATAAGGAACGTCTTTCGCTCCTCCGATCAGAAACAGCGTTTTCGGGTTCTCCTGGTGCCGCCGCTGCGCTTCTGCCGCGACCTGCTCCGCAGGCAACTGTTCCATACGCTCTTTGCCGATAACGATGCTGTATTGCCCAACGCCGGCCACTTCAACTATTACCGGTGGATTATCATCGGTACTGACCGTTTTGGAATCCGTTGCATCAGGCAAGTCCACTTCAACGCTTTGCGTAATAACAGGCGCCGTTGCCATAAATATCAGTAACAGCACCAGCAAAACATCCAGTAGCGGAACAATATTAATTTCAGATTTTAGCTCACGCCGCCTGCGACCCCGGGATCTGGCCATATTCACCCCTTGTTGGTTTCGCTGGTACTAAACGCCTGACGATGCAAAATCGCCGTAAACTCTTCCATAAAATTATCGTAGTCTTGCTCAAGCTTATTGACCCGCTGATTCAGTCGGTTATAAGCCATTACAGCAGGGATTGCAGCGAACAAACCGATCGCTGTTGCAATCAGCGCTTCGGCTATCCCTGGTGCCACCATCTGCAAAGTAGCCTGTTTAGCCGCGCCGAGCGCAATAAAAGCGTGCATGATGCCCCAAACGGTGCCAAATAAGCCGATATAAGGGCTTATTGATCCCACTGTGCCTAAGAAAGGAATATGCGTTTCCAGGCTTTCCAGTTCGCGATTCATTGAAATGCGCATAGCCCGGGAGGCACCTTCAACAATGGCTTCCGGCGCATGGCTATTCGCCCTGTGCAGGCGGGCAAACTCCTTAAAGCCCGCATAAAAAATCTGCTCCGAGCCGGTAAGGCTATCGCGCCGCCCTTGGCTTTCCTGATAAAGGCGAGAGAGATCTATGCCTGACCAGAATTTATCTTCAAATGCCCCGGCCTCACGCGAGGCGGCATTCAAAATACGCGTTCGTTGGATAATGATGGCCCAGGACGCGATGGAGAAACCAATTAACACCAGCATGATCAATTTGACCAGCAGACTTGCTTTCAAAAACAAGTCAAGGATATTCATGTCAGTCACTGCTTGAACTCCGCAACAATGGACTTAGGAAGCGCCCGGGGCTTCATCGTGGTCGGATCAACACAAACAATCAACACTTCAGCTTCATTAAGTGTTCTACCGTCTGCGTTAACGATTTTTTGCGAGAAAAGCATAGAAGTGCCACGCACCGCGGTTATCTGCGACTGGACTTCCAGCAGATCGTCGAGCCTGGCCGGTGCCAGATACTCTAGCGTCATTTTACGCACCACAAACGCCACACGCTCTTCTAATAGGGCATGCTGGTTAAAACGGCGATGCCGTAGTAGTTCGGTACGCGCCCGCTCATAAAAGGCGACATAATTGGCGTGGTAAACCACACCGCCAGCATCGGTATCTTCGTAGTAGACCCTAACCGGCCATCGAAATAGCGTTGTGCTCACTCTATATCCCGGTAATGTCAATAAACGTAGCTACTATACGCAAGCGATACAGGGTTGGGAATGGGACGAAGCCTGGGAATCGTAAAATATTTAAGGGCCGTAAAGGCCCTTGAAAAGAGTGGAATTATTGGCTAAAGCACGAGGATGACGAAAGCGGTCAGCAATACGATATCCGCCAGCATCGGGCAAAATATGCCTTGCCATAAAACGCGCCGGGGGCGAAACCCGCCCCCATGTATGACGCCAGCGCACACCGCCCATATCATCAGAAATCCCTGCCAAACGCTAAACACGCCCGTTGCCGCAGCAAAGCGCGTGGGATCCCAAAAAATGGCACCCGCGAATGCCAGCGCCAGAATAAGGGAAAGAGCCCGTAGGGGGCTCTTATCCATAAACGCGTACAGCGATGCGATAATATGCGCCATCAGGCACTATCTTTCGCTTTATGGGTAGCTTCGGCCTGCTCAAGCGCCAGCGCGGTAACTATCCCAAAAGAGCAGGCCAGCAGCGTGCCCAAAATCCATGCAAAGTACCACATAGTGAACTCCTTACTTAGTACAGAGAGTGGGTGTTGCTTTCAATATGCTCTTTCGTGATGCGACCAAACATTTTCCAGTAACACCAAATGGTGTAAGCCAGTACGATGGGCACAAACACGATGGCGACATAGGTCATTAGATTCAGCGTCATATGGCTGGAAGTCGCATCCCACATCGTCAGGCTGGCGTTCAGCATGGTGCTGGACGGCATGACAAACGGAAACATTGCGATGCCTGCAGTTAAAATAACGCAGGCCAGCGTTAATGATGAGAACAGGAATGCCCAGGCGCCTTTTTCTATCCGGGAGAACAATATAGTCAACAGCGGTAATGCAACGCCCAGAGCAGGAACGGCCCATAGCGCTGGCATGGTTTGGAAATTGACCAGCCATGCACCGGCCTGACGAGCGACCTCTTTATTTAACGGGTTTGACGCCGCACGCGGGTCGATAGCCGAGGTTACAACATAACCTTCGATGCCATACATCACCCAAACGCCCGCCAGTACAAAACAAACCATCATGATAAGCGCGGCAATTTGCGCCGTTTTACGCGCACGCAGATGCAGTTCTCCCACGGTGCGCATTTGCAGGTAAGTTGCCCCTTGCGCCAGGATCATCGTCACACTCACTACGCCGGCCAGCAGCCCAAACGGATTCAGTAGCTGGAAGAAATTACCGGTGTAATAAAGACGCGAGTACTCATCCATGTGAAACGGTACGCCCTGCAATAAATTGCCGAACGCGACGCCAATCACCAGCGGCGGGACAAAGCTTCCGATAAAAATGCCCCAGTCCCACAGGGTGCGCCAGCGCATATCTTCAATTTTCGAACGGTAATCAAATCCTACCGGACGAAAGAAGAGCGATGCCAGTACTAAAATCATCGCGATATAAAAGCCTGAAAACGCAGCGGCGTAAACAATAGGCCATGCGGCAAATAATGCGCCACCGGCGGTAATTAGCCAGACCTGATTACCATCCCAGTGGGGCGCAATGCTATTTATCATGATACGGCGTTCAGTATCTGTACGCCCCAGGATGCGGGTTAACATCCCTACGCCCATATCAAACCCATCGGTCACGGCAAAACCAATCAATAAAATACCGATCAGCAGCCACCAGATTAAACGCAATACTTCATAATCGATCATGTCTCGACTCCTGTCTTAGCGTAGCGGCTGAGAAGCCGTGCCGGACTGCTCAAAATGATAGCGACCGGTTTTTAAACTGCTCGGCCCCAGGCGGGCATACTTAAACATCAGATACAGTTCAGCCACCAGGAATAGCGTATACAGACCGCAAATCAACAGCATAGAGAAAATCAGATCGCCTGCCGTAAGCGTAGAATTTGCCACCGCGGTCGGTAGTACTTCACCGATGGCCCAAGGCTGACGACCGTACTCTGCAACAAACCAGCCAGACTCAATGGCAATCCAGGGCAGCGGGATACCGAACAGCGCGGCGCGCAGTAACCATTTTTTCTCGCCGACGCGATTACGTAGTACCGTCCAGAAGGACGCAGCGATGATAAGTAGCAGCAGGAAGCCACATGCCACCATGATACGGAAAGCGAAGTAAAGCGGCAGTACACGCGGCACGGAGTCTTTAGTGGCCTGTTGGATTTGCGCTTCCGTCGCGTCCGTCACGTTAGACGTGTAGCGCTTCAACAGTAGCCCATATCCCAGGTCTTTTTTAACCTGATTGAAGTCTTCGCGCAGCGCCGGATCTTTAGCACCACCGCGCAGCTGTTCTAGCAGGTGATAAGCTTTCATGCCGTTGCGAATACGAGCTTCGTGCTGCACCATCAGATCTTTCAGACCGGTAACCTGCTTGTCCACCGAGCGCGTAGCGATAAGCCCTAATGCATAAGGAATCTGAATCTGGAAATGGTTTTGTTGTTTATCCTGATCCGGGATACCAAATAGCGTAAACGACGCGGGCGCAGGCTGCGTTTCCCATTCCGCTTCAATCGCTGCGAGCTTGGTCTTTTGCACGTCGCCCATCTCATAACCGGATTCATCGCCCAGTACAATCACCGAGAGCACGGCAGCCATGCCGAAGCTTGCCGCGATGGCAAAGGAGCGTTTAGCAAACGCAAAATCACGGCCTTTCAACATATACCAGGCGCTAATGCCTAAAATAAACATAGTGCCGGTGACGTAGCCGGACGCGACAGTATGCACAAACTTAACCTGTGCGACGGGGTTCAGAACCAGCTCCGAAAAACTGACCATTTCCATACGCATGGTTTCAAAATTAAAGTCAGAGGCAACGGGGTTTTGCATCCAGCCGTTTGCGACCAAAATCCAGAGCGCGGAGAGGTTTGACCCTAGCGCCACAAGCCAGGTGACGGCCATATGCTGAACTTTACCCAGGCGATCCCAGCCAAAGAAAAACAGCCCGACAAAAGTCGACTCAAGGAAGAAAGCCATCAAGCCTTCAATGGCCAGCGGCGCCCCAAAAATATCGCCGACATAGTGTGAATAGTATGACCAGTTTGTTCCGAACTGGAACTCCATCGTCAGGCCGGTAGCGACCCCGAGGGCAAAGTTAATTCCGAACAACTTGCCCCAGAATTTGGTCATATCTTTATAGATTTGTTTACCCGTGAGCACATAGACTGTTTCCATAATTGCCAGCAAAAACGCCATTCCTAGCGTTAGCGGCACAAACAGGAAGTGGTACATTGCGGTCAAGGCAAACTGTAAGCGCGACAGTTCGACAATATCAAACATCTTGACTCCTTGCTCTTCGCATGAAGACGGCTGTGGCACCGTTTCTCTCCACAGCGTAAACCCCAACAGAAAGATATTTGCCTCTCTCCTGGTCAGATTTAACTCATGAAAAAAGAGAAATCTCACAAGGAAAGTTTACAAATACGTTAAAAAAATACCAACGAATGTTCCCGCAATTATATTACGCTGCACAAACCCGGTAATAAACAGGTTTTTGTTGCGCTTTTTTTTGCGTTTCTTACGGAGAACAATATATAGCGAATTTAAGCAAAAAGAGCCAGTTTGATCTAAAGCAATTATTATCAAAACCTCGCTAACTCCCGGGAATCTCCTTGTATTTTCAGGCTAACTGATAAATACATGTTAATTTTATTGAGTAATTTAAGGAGGGGAAAATGATTAATGTTAAATAAATGTTTTTATATAATGCGTTATTTTATCATTCCCGCAACGCTACGCTTTTCCTTATTGAGGAATAAATCGCATTAAAGGATACGTTAATGACAATAAGATCCCAGAAATATACCGACATATGTCAGTAAATAATGGCTGATATTAGTTTTATAAGTATCTGGTTTACATAAATAATAAGAAACATACACTTTAAAATAAGATTTTTGCTCCAGGCAACGTCTTAAGCTAGGCTTTATGAGCTAATATTTCTACGACTAAAGTTACGTTAAAACTTTTACTGAGAAAGCCATTCCCGTAATAAATCCTTACCCATTTCCGCCCTCTTAACCATATGGGCGTCGATTTGTTACCTCCCACACCGTTAGCGATTATCCCGCATCGTAAAACCCCGCATAGCAGGCAGCGGGGCTAAGATATGTTTAAAAAATCTTTTCCTGTACGATAAAAATTATCGTATCGGGAAATAAGCTGAGAACCATTATCAATGGCACTCTTAGCAAAGCACAGCTTCAGCCAGCAAAAAAAAGCCACCTTACGGTGGCCTGAATGTGAGCGCGTTTCTGATTTACAACAAGCGGTTTTAGTTTATCCAATCACACTTTTTAACGCCTCACCAATATCCGCAAGGCTGCGCACGGTTCTGACGCCAGCGGTTTCCAGCGCCGCAAATTTTTCATCCGCCGTGCCTTTCCCACCCGCAATAATCGCGCCTGCGTGCCCCATTCGCTTGCCTTTTGGCGCAGTCACGCCGGCAATGTAGCCAACCACGGGTTTAGTGACATGTTCTTTGATATACGCTGCGGCCTCTTCTTCGGCGCTCCCGCCGATTTCACCGATCATCACGATAGCCTCTGTTTGAGGGTCGTCCTGAAAAAGCTTCAGAATATCGATAAAATTAGAGCCAGGGATAGGATCGCCGCCAATGCCAACGCAGGTAGACTGACCAAAGCCGTAGTCCGTGGTCTGCTTCACTGCTTCATAGGTTAACGTCCCGGAACGCGATACGATACCAATCTTCCCGGGTTTATGAATATGTCCTGGCATAATACCGATTTTGCACTCCCCGGGCGTGATTACGCCGGGGCAGTTTGGCCCAATCATGCGAACGCCCGCTTCATCCAGTTTCACTTTCACCGTGAGCATATCCAGCGTGGGGATCCCTTCGGTGATGGTAATAATGAGTTTAATTCCCGCATCGATAGCTTCAAGGATGGAGTCTTTACAGAAGGGGGCCGGGACGTAAATAACAGAAGCGCTTGCACCCGTAGCATCAACCGCCTCGCGCACGGTATTGAACACCGGCAAACCTAAATGCGTGGTACCGCCTTTACCCGGCGTAACGCCACCGACCATTTGCGTACCGTATTCAAGAGCCTGTTCAGAGTGGAATGTGCCCTGGCTGCCGGTAAACCCCTGGCAAATGACTTTGGTATTTTTATCGATCAAAATGGACATTATTTCCCTCCTACGGCGGCGACGACCTGCTGCGCTGCATCGGTCAAACTTTGTGCTGCAATAATATTAAGGCCGCTATCCGCGAGTTTACGCGCGCCCAGCTCTGCGTTATTCCCTTCCAGGCGTACCACTACTGGCACATTAACGCCTACTTCCGCAACGGCGCCGATAATCCCATCGGCAATCAGATCGCAGCGCACGATGCCACCAAAAATATTCACCAGCACGGCCTTTACGTTGTCATCCGAGAGGATGATTTTGAACGCTTCGGTGACGCGCTCTTTGGTGGCGCCACCGCCCACGTCCAGGAAGTTTGCCGGTTGTCCGCCGTGCAGCTTAACGATGTCCATCGTGCCCATCGCCAGGCCCGCGCCGTTCACCATGCAGCCAATATTTCCATCCAGTGCCACATAGTTGAGTTCCCACTGTGCGGCATGAGCTTCACGTGAGTCTTCCTGAGAAGGATCGCGCATTTCGCGCAGCTCAGGCTGGCGGAATAGCGCATTACCATCGGCGCTCAACTTCCCGTCAAGGCACACTAAATCGCCCTGTGTGGTGATGACCAGCGGGTTAATTTCCACCAGCGCTAAATCACGCTCCAGAAACAGCGTCGCCAGTCCCATAAAGATTTTCGTAAACTGCTGAACCTGCTTAGCTTCCAGCCCCAGCTTAAATGCCAGCTCGCGTCCCTGGTAAGGCATTGGCCCGGTTAAAGGGTCGAGCGCGACTTTATGAATAAGATGAGGGGTTTCCTCAGCGACTTTCTCAATTTCCACCCCGCCTTCAGTCGACGCCATAAATACCACGCGGCGGGAACTGCGATCGACAACCGCTCCCAGGTACAGCTCTTTTGCGATATCTGTCGCTGCTTCAACCAGCACCTGGTTAATCGGCTGACCGGCCGCGTCAGTCTGATACGTAACTAGACGTTTTCCGAGCCACTGCTCAGCGAATGCGCGAATATCTTCTTTACTGTTCACCACTTTAACGCCGCCGGCTTTACCGCGGCCACCTGCGTGAACCTGGCATTTGACGACCCACGGACCCGCACCTATTTTAGAGGCGGCCTCTTCCGCTTCGCGCGGGCTGGTACAGGCATAGCCTACCGGAGCCGGCAAGCCATACCGGGCAAACAGTTGCTTCGCCTGATATTCGTGTAAGTTCATGTGTTCTGTCCATCCAAATAAAAGAGCGCAGACGCTCAGGGTACAGAGGTGTCGCCTCTCTGCGGAGGCGACGTTATAAGGCGGGCATAAAACCCTTATACGTCCAGCAGCAGACGCGCTGGATCTTCCAGCATCTCTTTAATCGCCACCAGATAACCTACGGACTCGCGCCCGTCGATTAGGCGGTGATCGTATGAGAGCGCCAAATACATCATCGGCAAAATTTCCACTTTGCCATCAACCGCCATCGGGCGATCTTTGATTGCGTGCATGCCAAGGATGGCGCTTTGTGGCGGATTGATAATCGGCGTCGACATCAGTGAACCAAAAACGCCGCCGTTGGTAATCGTAAAGTTACCGCCGGTTAGCTCCTCAACGGTCAATTTACCGTCACGACCTTTCACCGCCAGCTCTTTAATTCGTTTTTCAATGTCGGCCATGCCCAGCAAATCAGCGTCTTTCAATACCGGCGTCACCAGGCCGCGCGGCGTGGAAACCGCAATGCTGACGTCAAAGTAGTTGTGGTACACCACGTCTTCACCGTCAATGGAGGCGTTGACTTCCGGAAAGCGTTTCAGCGCTTCAACAACCGCCTTAATATAAAAGGACATAAAGCCGAGGCGCACGCCGTGACGCTTTTCAAACGCCTCACCGTATTGCTTACGCAAATCCATAATTGGCTTCATGTTGACTTCATTAAATGTGGTCAGCATAGCGGTAGAATTTTTCGCTTCCAGCAAGCGCTCCGCCACGCGCTTACGCAAGCGCGTCATTGGCACACGCTTCTCAGAACGATTGCCCGCCTGCACGGAAGCCACCGCTGCAGGCTGGGTCGCCGGGGCTTTATCTTGCGCTGCGAGGTGCTTTTCCACGTCTTCACGCGTTAAACGCCCGCCTACGCCCGTGCCTTTCATTGCCCTCGCATCCAGACCGTGTTCCGCCAGCAGGCGGCGAATAGCCGGGCTTAATGCATCGTTGCTCTGCTCTTCAAGGCTGGCGGAGTGGCGCTGAGCAGGCGTGGAATCTTTCTCCTGCGCTTTGGCGTCGCTCGCCTTACCGCCGCTATTTCCTTCTTTCAGACGCCCCAAAATCTGGCGAGAGGTTACGGTCGCGCCTTCATCTTCCAGTACTGCATCCAGCACGCCATCGGCCGCCGCCGGCACTTCCAGTACGACTTTATCCGTTTCGATTTCAACCAGAACGTCATCGCGCGACACCGTATCACCTGGTTTTTTGTGCCAGGTTGCCACCGTCGCATCAGCAACAGATTCAGGAAGATCGGGAACCAGAATATCTACGCTACTCATTTTTTATCCTTAGCTATTAATCGATGTTCAGCGCATCGTTGACCAGGTCTTTTTGCTGCTGCTGGTGAACGGACATATAACCCACGGCGGGCGAAGCGGATGCCGGACGGCCGGCATAGCGCAGCGTCGCCTGGTCAGGCAGGGCTTCACGCAGGTGATGCTGGCTGCAGTACCAGGCCCCCTGGTTTAGCGGCTCTTCCTGACACCATACAAAATCACGCACGTGTGCATACGGCGCCAGCACATCCTGTAACGCTTTATGCGGGAATGGATAGAGCTGTTCTATACGGATGATGGCAACATCACGGCGCTCTGATTTCCGGCGCTGTTCCAGTAAATCGTAATACACTTTGCCGGCGCACAGCACGATGCGCCTGACAGCAGCCGGGTCAAGTTCATCCACTTCGCCAATCGCCGGCTGGAAAACGCCGCCAGCAAGTTCACTGATGTCAGAAACCGCCAGCGGATGACGCAGCAGCGACTTCGGCGACATAACAATCAGCGGGCGACGCATACCGCGCAGCGCCTGACGACGCAGCATGTGATAAACCTGTGCCGGCGTTGAAGGTACGCACACCTGCATATTCTGTTCAGCGCAAAGCTGCAGATAACGCTCAAGGCGAGCGGATGAGTGTTCCGGCCCCTGGCCTTCATAGCCGTGCGGTAACAGCATGACCAGGCCACACATTCTTCCCCATTTTTGTTCGCCGGAGCTAATAAATTGATCGATAACCACCTGAGCGCCGTTCGCGAAATCGCCGAACTGCGCTTCCCATATAGTCAGCGTCCTTGGCTCTGCGGTGGCGTAGCCATATTCAAAGGCCAGCACTGCTTCTTCAGACAGCACGGAATCCCATACTTTGAACTCCCCCTGCCCGTTGTGAACATGTGCCAGCGGTACCCAGGTAGAACCATTGGTTTGATTATGGATAACCGCATGGCGATGAAAGAATGTGCCGCGCCCGGAATCTTCGCCGGAAATGCGCACCGGAATGCCTTCATCCACTAGCGTCGCGTAGGCAAGATTTTCTGCCGCACCCCAGTCAAACGGCTTTTCGCCTTTTGCCATGGCCTGGCGATCGCTATAGATTTTCTCCACCCGCGACTGCATTTCGATGGTGTCAGGGACGCTACTGATGCGTTTTGCCAGCTCCTGCAGACGTTTCATCTCAACCACATGCGGATAAGTTTCATCCCAGTCATGGTTAAGGTAAGGCGACCAGGTGAAAGAGTGCAGGTTCATTGGGCGCCACTCTTCCACCACGCATTCCCCGGCATCCAGAGCATCCCGATACAGATTGACCATTTCAGTGGCATCTTCCAGGGAAGCAACGCCCTTTTGTTCCAGGCGATCCGCATAAATTTTACGCGGAGTGGGATGCTTTTTGATTTTTTGGTACATCAGCGGCTGGGTTGCGCTCGGCTCGTCGGCTTCGTTATGGCCATGGCGGCGATAGCAGACCAGGTCGATAAAGACATCGCGTTTAAAGGTATTGCGGAAATCCAGCGCCAGCCGCGTGACAAACGCAACGGCTTCAGGATCGTCGGCGTTGACGTGAAAAATGGGCGCCTGCACCATTTTTCCAATATCCGTGCAGTAAGGCGTGGAACGCGCATCCAGCGGGTTAGACGTGGTAAAACCGACCTGGTTGTTAATGACTATCCGCACCGTGCCACCAACTTCATAGCCGCGGGCCTTCGACATATTTAGCGTTTCTTGTACTACGCCCTGCCCGGTAACAGCGGCATCGCCATGGATAGTAATTGGTAATACCTGGTTGATTCCCGGCTTATCCAGCCGATCGAGCCGCGCCCGAACAGATCCCATGACGACAGGGCTAACAATTTCCAGATGGGAAGGGTTAAACGCCAGCGCCAAATGTACTAAGCCGCCTTCAGTTTCAACATCCGAGGAAAAGCCCATGTGATATTTCACATCACCCGTGCCTAAATGCTCTTTGTGCTTACCGGCGAACTCATCAAACAGATCCTGCGGTTTTTTACCCAAGACATTGATGAGAACGTTCAACCGCCCGCGGTGAGCCATGCCGAGAACCACTTCCCGAGTGCCATTTTTCCCGCCGTGTCGAATCATTTCTTTAAGCATGGGAACCAGCGCATCGCCGCCTTCCAGCGAAAAGCGTTTCGCCCCTGGGAACTTCGCGCCAAGATAACGCTCCAGCCCTTCTGCCGCCGTTAACTCACTGAGAAAACGTTTTTTTTCCTCGGCGGTGAAGCTGGGCTGCCCCATCACAGATTCGATACGCTGCTGGATCCAGCGTTTCTCTTCTGTGTTAGTGATATGCATGTATTCTGCACCGATTGAGCCGCCATAGGTTTGCCGTAGCGCGACAATCAGATCGGCAAGTTTCATGGTGTCCCGGCCGATAGCAAACGATCCCACATTAAAGGTTTGCTGAAGATCGTTCTCGGTTAAATTATGAAATGCAGGGTCCAAATCCGGCACCACCTCCCGCTGCCATAACCCTAGCGGGTCCAAATTCGCCGCCTGATGCCCGCGAAAACGCCAGGCATTAATAAGCTGCAGTACTTTAACCTGGCGGGCATCCGTATCAGGGTCGTTAAGCGAGGAAGAGTAGCGAGATGCGTCTTTCGCCAGACTGCGAAAATAATCACGCGTTTTAGAATGGAATTGATCCGGCTTTACGCCGGTAACCGGAAGTTGCTGGAACATGGAGCGCCACTCGGCATCCACCGAATCAGGATCGGTTAAGAAGTCTTCATAAAGCTGCTCTATCCAGGACTGGTTCGCGCCAGACAAATAAGAAGAGTCCAGCCAGGCTTTCATTGCGCCGTTCTGCATCGTTGTCCCTTAAGCATTTGTTATGCTTATTTGGCCGTGGATAACTACTACGCATGCAACCGCATACGTGACCTGCGATCCCTGAGCGAGCACGTCTTTTGGCCCGCGAAGGAACCTTTAGAAACTGTCTGAAACACTGTGGCTATTTCGCCGATCGGAGAAGAATATGCGCTAACGGCACGGCTTCATCTCATTGCCTGTGACAGTTTTTAAAGGCTTCCTGCCTTTACTTTCATTCCATAAAAAGCCTGAACATACCGGCGGCATTTACTTGCCGCCATGAGCAGGGAAGCCTGATATTGCGATGCTGCAAGCTTCCCTTATACGCCGCGTATCACTCCCGTTTTTACGCGCTACGCTGCAGCAACATTGACTTGATATGCCCTATCGCGCGCGTCGGATTTAACCCTTTCGGGCACACGCTGACGCAGTTCATGATGCTATGACAGCGGAATACGCTGAAAGCATCGCTCAGGTCGTCAAGCCGGGCATCGGTTTGCGTATCACGGCTATCAATAAGGAAACGATATGCCGCTAATAGCCCTGCAGGCCCAATAAACTTGTCCGGATTCCACCAGAAAGAAGGGCACGAGGTTGAACAACAGGCGCATAAAATACACTCGTATAAACCATCCAGTTTTTCACGCTGCTCCGGCGACTGTAAATGTTCACGCGCGGGTGGATTTTGCCCATTATTCAACAGGTAAGGCTTAATCTTCTCATATTGAGCGTAGAATTGCCCCATGTCTACCACCAGATCCCGAATAACCGGCAATCCGGGTAAGGGTCGGATCACAATTTTTTTCTTTCCATTCCCTAACGTAGAAAGCGGCGTGATACAGGCCAGCCCGTTTTTGCCGTTCATATTCAACCCGTCCGAGCCACAAACGCCTTCACGACAGGAGCGGCGAAACGCCAGACTGGGGTCTTTCTCTTTAAGTTGGATCAGCGCATCCAGCAGCATCATGTCGCGACCGTCATCCGCGTCCAGCGTGTAATCCTGCATATGCGGCGCGTCGTCAACATCCGGGTTATAGCGATAAATTGAAAATTCGAGTTTCATCACCTGTGCTCCGCTATTAATAAGTACGTATTTTCGGCGGAAACGCCGGACGCAGTTTAGGTTGCATGTTGACATGACGCCGCGTCATGGTTTCACGCTGCGGCTGGTATAAGGAGTGACACAGCCAGTTTTCATCATCGCGTTCGGGGAAATCAAAGCGGCTGTGCGCTCCACGGCTTTCCGTGCGGAAATTAGCGGCTTGCGCAGTGGCGTACGCGGTTTCCATCAGGTTATCCAATTCCAGGCACTCTACGCGCTGGGTATTAAATTCTCGGGATTTATCATCAAGGCGCGCATTCTGTAAACGCTCACGAATCGCCTTAAGCTGCTCCAGCCCTTTCGCCATCGCATCACCTTCGCGAAAAACGGAGAAGTTGTGCTGCATGCACTCCTGAAGATCTTTGCGGATTTGAACCGGATCCTCGCCGCTATTGTTATTTTCCCAGCGATTCAGGCGTGTCAGCGATGCATCGATATCAGACTCACTGGCTTCGCGCAGCGCGCCCTGCTCCGCAATTGATTCCTGCAAATGCATTCCCACAGCGCGCCCAAACACCACCAAATCGAGTAGAGAATTCCCCCCCAGGCGATTGGCGCCGTGTACCGAAACGCAGGCGATTTCACCGACCGCAAATAAGCCTGGGATCGCGACATCTTCCCCATTTTCATTCACGGTCAAAGCCTGGCCGGTAACTTTGGTCGGGATACCGCCCATCATGTAGTGACAGGTTGGGATCACCGGAATAGGTTCTTTAACAGGGTCAACGTGTGCAAACGTGCGCGACAATTCCAAAATGCCCGGCAGGCGCGATTCCAGCACGTCTTTACCTAAATGATCGAGCTTCAATTTCGCGTGCGGGCCCCACGGCCCGTCGCAGCCGCGCCCTTCCCGGATCTCAATCATGATTGAGCGTGCCACGACATCACGACCCGCCAAATCCTTGGCATTAGGCGCATAACGCTCCATGAAGCGTTCACCGTCTTTATTCAACAAATAGCCGCCTTCACCGCGGCAACCTTCCGTTACCAGAACGCCTGCACCGGCGATGCCCGTAGGGTGGAACTGCCACATTTCCATATCCTGCACCGGTACGCCGGCGCGGATTGCCATGCCCACGCCGTCCCCGGTGTTAATGTGCGCATTGGTGGTTGACTGATAGATACGCCCCGCGCCGCCGGTGGCCAGCACCGTAGCGCGGGCTTTAAAATAGACGACCTCACCCGTTTCAATACAGAGAGCGGTACAGCCAACGACTGCGCCATCCTGATTTTTGACTAAATCCAGAGCGTACCATTCAGAAAAGATGGTGGTATGATTCTTAAGGTTTTGCTGATAGAGGGTATGCAACAGAGCGTGACCGGTACGATCCGCCGCCGCCGCGGTGCGCGCCGCCTGCTCGCCGCCAAAATTTTTAGACTGTCCGCCGAAAGGGCGCTGATAAATTTTTCCGTCTTCCAGGCGGGAAAACGGCAGGCCCATATGCTCCAGTTCCAGAATCGCTTCCGGCCCCGTTTTACACATGTATTCAATGGCATCCTGGTCACCGATATAATCGGAGCCTTTTACCGTGTCGTACATATGCCATTCCCAGTTATCCTCATGAGTATTACCCAGCGCGACGGTAATCCCTCCCTGCGCAGAGACCGTATGAGACCGGGTGGGAAAAACTTTGGACAGCAGGGCGCAGGTTTGGCCCGCCTGGGAAATTTGCAGCGCGGCGCGCATACCTGCACCACCGGCGCCAACAACAACAGCATCAAACTCTCTGACTGGCAAATTCATTACACACCCCACACCACAACAAATCCATAAATGACGTAAACCAGAAGCGCGACGACTATCGCCAACTGTAATATCAAACGTATAGCCACCGGCTTAATATAGTCAGTCAATACCTGCCACATCCCTATCCATGCGTGGATCAAGATGGCGATTAGCGCCAGTAGCGTGAATACACGAGTAAATGGAAGGCTGAAAAAAGCGGTCCAGGATAACCAGGTGATTTCGTCACTGGCGACAAAAAAACCAACCATGTAGATAAGATAAAGGGTGATTACGATAGCGGTAGCGCGTACCAGCAAGAAGTCATGCACACCATTGCGACCCAGTGCGGAAGCATTGCTTACCATAGGAAAACTCCTGCGAGAATTGAAAGCACTGCGGTAATTGCGAACGAAATAACCGCCGAACGCTTACCTGCGGTAAACGTTTCTTCCAGGCAGCCGAAATCCATCAGCATATGGCGAATGCCCACGACGACGTGATACGCCAGAGCGGTGAGAATGCCCCACATAATAAACTTAATCACCGGGCTGCCCATAATAGAGGACGCGGTAAGAAACCCATCAGGTGAGGAGAGCGATAGCCCCAGAAACCATAGCAGGATGCCCACCGCCACAAAAGTTATTACGCCAGATACACGGTGGAGGATGGATGCGATTGCCGTTACAGGAAAACGAATAGTGGCAAGGTTCAAATTAACAGGTCTTTGCTTTTTCACATTTCTTATCATGAATAACGCCCACAATGCTGTTCTTATTTTGTTTCCTTCCTCCGGTTCTGCGGGCGGGTCAGACAGCGCCTGTTTCTATAACCCTGCGTCATATAAAAACAACTGCGCGCAGATGCTAATTTGACGGGTTACTACGCTGGGTGGCTCGGGATAGCAGAGTCTTCCGGAGACCTGGCGGCAGTATAGGGCGTTCACATTATCATTACAATTAACATACAATTACTTTGTCTTCTTTTAATTCAAACAGTGAGCAATATCACGATAACAACATTATTTTAAATTTCACCCATATGATTTGACTGAAGTTAAACATTTCTGTTACAAACATCAGCCATAAAAATATACAATGCAGAAAAGTTATGAGGTAATTTTTTTACCTGCTTATACGTTATGTAACAGAAAAGTATATTGACCAAAGCCGACAAGGCCAGTAATAGTGATCGTCCGGTACAAAACTTTAGCTGACAATCTATTTAATTATTAATTAGTTACCGAAATGATGCGTTGCCAGTGCGCCGCGCACTCTGTACCCCGGCTCTCCTTTGCCACAGAGCAAGCGCTCTACAACAATAAGGCAACATCATGAAGGTAACAAAACAGACAAGAGCGACGCTCCTGTCAATAAGGCGCTTAAGGAGACCGTAAATGGTTGATAAAAAAGCAACGCTCACCTGTAACGGTGATGCTATCGAGCTGGACGTGCTTCAGGGCACGCTAGGTCAGGATGTCATTGATGTTCGCACGCTAGGTTCGAAAAACGTTTTTACCTTCGATCCCGGGTTTACATCTACCGCCTCCTGCGAATCAAAAATTACCTTTATTGACGGTGACGAAGGCATTCTGCTCCATCGGGGCTTTCCTATCGATCAGTTAGCTACTGACTCTACTTATCTGGAAGTCTGTTATATCCTACTCTACGGCGAAAAACCGACGCAGGCGCAGTATGATGAGTTTAAAACTATTGTCACTCGCCATACTATGATCCATGAGCAAATAACCCGTCTGTTCCACGGTTTTCGCCGCGATTCGCACCCAATGGCGGTGATGTGTGGCGTAACCGGCGCTTTGGCCGCTTTCTACCATGATTCTCTGGATGTGAATAACCCGCGGCACCGTGAAATCGCCGCATTCCGCCTGTTATCAAAAATGCCCACGGTTGCGGCAATGAGCTATAAGTACTCTATTGGCCAGCCTTTTGTCTATCCGCGTAACGACCTTTCCTACGCAGGTAACTTCCTGAACATGATGTTTTCTACACCATGTGAAGATTACGAAGTTAACCCAGTGCTGGAACGCGCAATGGACAGAATTCTTATCCTGCACGCTGACCATGAACAAAATGCGTCCACGTCGACGGTACGCACGGCGGGCTCCTCTGGCGCAAATCCGTTTGCCTGTATCGCGGCGGGAATCGCCTCGCTGTGGGGTCCGGCGCACGGCGGAGCAAATGAAGCCTGCCTGAAAATGCTGGAAGAGATTAATTCTAAAGAGCATATTCCTGAATTCTTGCGCCGGGCAAAGGATAAAAATGACTCCTTCCGCCTGATGGGATTTGGGCATCGCGTGTACAAAAACTACGATCCTCGCGCTACCGTAATGCGCGAAACCTGCCATGAAGTGCTAAATGAGCTGGGTATGAAGGATGATTTATTGGAAGTGGCGATGGAGCTTGAGCATATCGCCCTGAATGACCCCTATTTCATCGAGCGTAAACTGTACCCCAACGTCGATTTTTATTCAGGAATTACCCTGAAAGCAATGGGCATCCCCTCTTCAATGTTCACCGTCATCTTTGCTATGGCACGCACTATCGGCTGGATTGCACACTGGAATGAAATGCATGATGACGGGATTAAGATTGCGCGCCCTCGCCAGCTTTATACGGGATACACGCAGCGTGAATTTAACTCCGTGGTGGATAAAAAATAATATTCATTTATTCATCCGTGCAACGTTAAAACCACCTTTTAATAAAGGTGGTTTTAAATAAATAAACATAATATACAGTTATTCCATTCCGGGTTAATCATTCGCATCCTGGCCCAATAACAATTAACACTTTTATTCACAATACATATAGATTAAATCATTCCCTTATAATAGCAACCATTACATGATAGATATTATCAAATCAATTATATGGATAAATAATAAATCGAAAAAAATAATTAAACGCTTCTGTAAAAAATAAAAGCCGCACCAAATTCACGGCGCGACTTTTATTTACCAAATAACTCTGTTAGCCAATAGTTATCAGTTATAGTGATAAAATAATAGCAATAATTAGTTACCCAGCACTTTATTAACCAGACCGCCGATAATAGGCAGATGGCTAAGCGTATTTTCAATCATACCGCCAATCTGGCCGCCTGCGGCCTTGCCAATTTGCTCACCCAGCGTTGGGAACAGAGAGCCAATAGAGATGGTTCCCAGTCCTGGAATCTTGATGCTTAGCGAATTGCTAACTACTTCATAGCCCAGATCACCTAATTTACCGCCAATAGCAGCCAGGCCATTTTGAATCCAGCCAGCGCCTGCAACATATTCCATTTCTACTAAAGTCAGCTCTTTCATTTCCGTATCTCCATGCTACTAATAATGTTTTTTAATTAAAAAGCATTAGTTTTTATGATAATTAACCAAAGAATAAAACACCATTGATAATAACTTCATAGCCAATATCATTATAGAAATTATAACTTTCAATTATCCCCTGGATTAAGATTCTTACGGTCTTCACCGCAGTGAGCACGACAGAATAGTTAATATCATCCTTCGTGGCTGCAAGGAAATAATATCAGTCAGATAAGAAAATTCAACTCTATGAAGATATAATCAATGACTTTATTAGCAAACCATAAAACAGACACGCATTATTTACTAACTCTTCATCAATTATGATATAGCGGATTAATATTACTAAACAGCTGCATCCGAAAAGAGCCCCTGACATTACCGATTTTAATATTCATAAGTATCCATGCATAATGTTTAACCTCGCTGGCATACAGGACACCAATAGAATGGCCGGGAGGAAACCAGTTTCTTCTCAATCAATGCAGCGCAGCGCTCACAGGGTTTTCCTTCCCGATGAAAAACATGAAATTGAAACAGAGCACCATGATGGCGGCTCTCATTCGGCTGACCGCGCGTTTGATAGGAAAGGCGAGGAATATCCAGGCAGGCTCGCGCCAGCTCATCTATTTGCCGCCCGGTGAGATCTACCGGTCGTAATTCTGGCGCCAGCCTGGCATGCCATAAAATTTCCACCCGCAGATAGTTTCCCAACCCGGCTAAAAAAGCCTGATCCAGCAATAATCCCCCCAGGCTGCGACGACAAAAGCGTGGCGATAATAATCGTGCCGTGACCTGCTCTACCGTCAATGACAGGTCTAAAACGTCCGGACCAACCCGCTTCAGAAACGGATGCTGTGCCAGCCCAGGCGCGTCCAGCATCTCGATATCAGAAGCGCTATACAGTGAAATTGCGCGATCCGCTGCAGCTAGCCTAACCCGTAAACTGCGCCGGGCATCCGGCTTTTCATCCGCAGAGGTAACGCGCCAGACACCATAAAGCTGATTGTGGCTATAGAGCGTCAGCCCCCCGGAAAAATACGTCAACAGCGCTTTTCCCCGTGTTTCAATACGGCTAATGTGCTGACCGATAAGCAATGGCTGGTATGGATGCAATCGAGGGAAAGCAAACCAAACGTCTGTCAGCGTTTTACCAAGCATAGCCTGCTCCAGGCTATCTGCTGCACGGCGTATTTCCGGGCCTTCAGGCATAATTAGCTCCTAAAATAAAACGTTATATACGGCCCGACTCGCTCTGCCTGCGCCAGAGCACACTGAATCGTATCTTTAAGCCATTTAATTTTAATGCGCCAAAAATTGGCTTATAACAGGCGCAGAGTTATTAGGCAGGATTTGGAATGTCGACAAAAGTCACTGTGAGATCGGAAACTTCTGCTAACCATTCCCCCAGCGCCCGTACGCCGCCACGCTCGGTTGCATGGTGGCCCGCTGCGTAGAAATGTAATCCCTGCTCGCGGGCCGAGTGGATGGTTTGTTCAGATACTTCGCCAGTAATAAAGGCGTCAACGCCAAAACGCGCGGCCGCATCGATAAATCCTTGCCCACCGCCGGTGCACCAGGCCACGCGATTTACAACGGCGGGGCCAGTTTCGCCGCTCCATAGAGGTTTGCGACCAAGGCGTGCCTCAATCCATGACGCTAACTCCAGCCCGGATACCGGTATGTTCATCTCCCCCCACCACAGCAAAGGTTCAATTTCGCCCATAGCCGTAAAGCCAAGCAGCGCGGCGAGCTGCGCATTATTACCTAACTCCGTATGCGCATCTAACGGCAAATGCCAGCCGTACAAATTAATATCGTGTCCGAGAAGCGCTTTTAAGCGATTCCGCTTCATACCGCGGATCAGCGGCGACTCATTTTTCCAGAAATAGCCGTGATGAACGATAATCGCATCGGCCTGCAGACGAATGGCTTCGTCAATCAGCGCCTGACTTGCCGTAACGCCCGTTACAACATGATAAATATTGGTTTTCCCCTCAACCTGTAGCCCGTTAGGGGCATAATCGCTGAACCCTGCGCTATTTAATTTTTCATTAATAAGAATTTCAAGTTCGCTATTTTTCATTACGTTGAGTCCTTTTTCGAGCGCGTTTCCATGCGGCAAGCGTTAACTCTCGCTGTTGCCGGTGATCGACTATCGGGCCAGGATAATCAAGCGTCTTATTGTGCTGCCTGGCCCATTCGTGAGGAGCGTGAAGCGCGTTATCGGGTATCTCATTAAGCTCCGGGATCCAGCGTCGAATAAAGTCGCCTTTGGCATCAAATTTTTGCCCCTGAGTTGTTGGGTTAAAAATACGAAACCAGGGCTGGGCATCTGTTCCGGTAGAAGCGGCCCATTGCCAGCCACCGTTATTGGACGCAAAATCTCCATCAGCCAATTGTGAAATAAAATAGCGCTCTCCTTCTCGCCAGTCGATGCGTAAATCTTTTACCAAAAAACTGGCTACAATCATACGCAAACGATTATGCATCCAGCCGAGGGTATTTAGCTGACGCATAGCGGCATCCACAATGGGGAAACCGGTCATTCCCTGCTGCCAGGCTTTTAACCCGCCAGGGTCGTGCCGCCAGGAAATAGACTTAGTCCAGCCTAACAGCGGCTCTCCACGACATATTTCAGGATGCGCGACCATCGTATGTCGATAGAAGTCCCGCCATAATAGCTCTTTCAGCCACACGAAGCCTTCGCCGCCGCTCAGTGCGTCGGGGTATTTTGCCAACAGTTGCCAAAGACACTGGCGCGGCGAAAGAGCCCCAATTGACAACCAGGGTGAAAGTAAACTTGTACCTCGGATAGCAGGGAAATCTCTATAGTCATCGTATTTAACCACATCTTCCTGACAAAACGCCTTCAGGCGCTTCAATGCTTCCTCCTCGCCTGGAGGAAATAACTCTCGGTCGAGCGCCGTAACAGGGTAGGTAAATGTTACCAACGGTGCAAAACTGATCCACCCCAGCGGTTGAAAACTGATCCA
>CALYPF010000060.1 GCA_945271245.1 uncultured Enterobacteriaceae bacterium
TAGACCGTTGGTGGTGACGGTAAGTGGATCACTTTTTACCCGTTGTTGACAGCGGGCATTTTGCCGCTTTCTGCGTTTGCAGATAAGGATATCGCGACAACGGTGCATGATTATCCTGCCGTTCGCGGCAGTATAATCGCTAACCTGCTTCAGGATCATGAGAATCCATTCACGCTCTATCCTTATGAGAGCAACTATCTGTTGTACACCGTGACTGACCACGTCAATAAAAAAGCGATTCATTCCTACGATTGGGGTGACGATGCGCGCAGAGATGAAGTTAAATTTCAGCTAAGCCTCGCTTTTCCTCTGTGGCGCGGCATTCTAGGCGAGAATTCCGTACTGGGCGCTTCTTACACGCAGCGTTCCTGGTGGCAGCTTTCAAATAGCGATCATTCTTCACCGTTTCGCGAAACGAACTATGAACCCCAGCTATTTTTGGGATTTGCGACGCAGTATGCATTCGCCGGATGGACTCTGCACGACGTGGAGTTTGGGTACAACCATCAGTCTAACGGGCGCAGCGATCCGACATCCCGCAGCTGGAATCGTATGTATACGCGCCTGATGGCGCAGAACGGCAACTGGCAGGTAGAAGTTAAGCCCTGGTTTGTGGTGGGTAGTACGGACGATAACCCGAATATCACCAAATACGCGGGCTACTATCAGCTTAAAGTCGGTTATGCGCTGGGCGATGCGGTCATCAGTGCGAAGGGGCAATATAACTGGAATACTGGCTACGGCGGTGCGGAACTGGGCGCCAGTTACCCCATCTCGAAGCATGTCAGGCTGTACGGTCAGGTGTATAGTGGCTATGGCGAATCGTTAATTGATTACAATTTCAATCAGACTCGCGTTGGTTTAGGCGTTATGCTTAACGACATTCTTTGAGGCATTGCAGTTTTTTGCGCAGGCGCTGACAATAGCGCCTGTTTCTAATTAGGTAATGGGGTAAATGTGGCGCAGGCGGAGGTTATGAATCAGGAGTTGCTGGCCAGACAGGTTTTGCAGGAAACCTTCGGCTATCAGCAATTTCGCCCGGGCCAGGAAACCGTTATCAATACCGTACTGTCGGGGCGCGACTGTCTGGTCGTGATGCCTACCGGCGGCGGTAAATCTCTCTGTTATCAGATACCCGCGTTAGTACTGAACGGACTAACGGTGGTGGTATCTCCGCTTATTTCCCTCATGAAAGATCAGGTCGATCAGCTATTGGCGAACGGCGTGGCCGCCGCCTGTCTGAATTCGACGCAGAGCCGCGAGCAGCAGCTTGCGGTGATGGACGGCTGCCGAAGCGGGGAAATCCGGCTGCTTTATATCGCACCTGAGCGCCTGATGATGGACAACATGATAGAGCGGCTGAGCCAGTGGCGGCTATCGTTACTGGCCGTCGATGAGGCGCACTGTATCTCGCAGTGGGGGCATGATTTCCGTCCGGAATATGCGGCGCTGGGGCAATTGCGCGCGCGTTTGCCACAGGTGCCGTTTATCGCGCTAACCGCTACCGCAGACGATACCACGCGGCTGGACATTGCACGTTTGCTCGGGCTTCACGATCCCTTTATCCAAATTAGCAGTTTCGATCGGCCAAACATCCGCTACATGCTGATGGAGAAATTTAAGCCGATGGAACAACTGATGCGCTATGTACAGGAACAGCGCGGAAAATCAGGGATTATCTACTGTAACAGCCGGGCCAAAGTGGAAGATACCGCCGCCCGTTTGCAAAGCCGCGGTATTAGCGCTGGCGCTTATCACGCCGGGCTGGACAACGCCATCCGCGCCGACGTGCAGGAGAAGTTTCAGCGCGACGATATCCAAATTGTGGTTGCCACGGTGGCGTTTGGGATGGGCATTAATAAACCCAACGTGCGCTTTGTGGTCCACTTTGATATCCCTCGTAATATCGAATCCTATTATCAGGAAACCGGTCGCGCCGGTCGCGATGGCCTGCCTGCGGAAGCGATGCTGTTTTACGATCCTGCGGATATGGCGTGGCTGCGCCGCTGCCTTGAGGAAAAACCGCCCGGACAGCTTCAGGATATTGAGCGGCATAAACTCAATGCGATGGGCGCCTTCGCCGAAGCGCAGACCTGCCGCCGCCTGGTATTGCTAAATTATTTCGGCGAAAGCCGCCAGCAGGCGTGTGGAAACTGCGATATTTGCCTCGATCCTCCCCGGCGTTACGATGGACTGGTGGATGCGCAAAAGGCGCTATCGACTATTTATCGCGTTAATCAGCGTTTTGGGATGGGATATGTGGTTGAGGTGCTGCGCGGCGCTAACAATCAGCGTATTCGCGAGTTGCAGCATGAGAAACTGCCGGTCTACGGCATTGGGCGCGATCACAGCCAGGAACACTGGGTCAGCGTCATCCGTCAGCTTATTCACCTCGGAGTGGTAACACAAAATATCGCGCACCATTCGGCGCTGCAGCTTACCGAAGCGGCGCGTCCTCTACTGCGAGGCGAAACGCCGCTGCAACTGGCGGTACCGCGCGTGCAGGCGCTGAAACCGCGCGTTAATCAGCGGGTCATGGCCAGTAACTACGATCGCAGGCTCTTTGCAAAGCTGCGTAAGCTGCGCAAAGCCATTGCGGATGAAGAAAATATTCCGCCTTACGTTGTATTTAACGATGCGACGCTGATTGAAATGGCGGAGCAACTGCCTCTCAGCCCCGGCGAAATGCTTAGCGTAAACGGCGTAGGTACGCGCAAGCTCGAAAGGTTTGGCGCGCCGTTTATGACCCTGATTCGCCAGCACGTCGACGGTGACGATGAGTAAGCCGTGACGCTGGTTTGCGCGCGCTAAACGTGCCAGGATAACGCCTGCCTGTTTCGATTTTTCCTTCCGAGCGTACTTATGTTAATGCTATTTTTGACGGTGGCGGCGGTGCAGATTATCGCGCTAATGAGCCCCGGGCCTGATTTCTTTTTTGTCTCCCAAACTGCGATAAGCCGCTTGCGTAAAGAAGCGATGATGGCCGTTCTGGGGATAACCTGCGGCGTTATGGTATGGGCTGGCGTTGCGCTGCTGGGGCTACATCTTATTCTTGCGAAAATGGCGTGGCTGCATACCCTGATTATGGTTGGCGGCGGGCTGTACCTGTGCTGGATGGGCTACCAGATGCTGCGCGGTGCGCTAAAAAAAGGCGCGCCTGAGACAACTGATGCGCAGCCGGTAGCGCTGGCGCGCAGCGGACGCAGTTTTGCGAAAGGGCTGCTGACCAATCTCTCCAACCCCAAAGCCATTATCTATTTCGGCAGTATATTTTCGCTGTTTGTGGGCGATGACGTAGGCGCAGCGGCGCGCGGTGGGCTTTTTGCTCTGATTGCGCTGGAAACTTTCGTCTGGTTTTCGCTGGTGGCAAGCCTATTTGCACTCCCAACCATGCGTCGCGGCTACCAGCGTCTCGCAAAGTGGATAGACGGCGTTGCCGGCGTACTGTTTGCCGGGTTTGGTATCCATTTGATTATTTCCCGCTAACGGCCCGTCTGCCCGAATTGCCGTCCGCGCCCGCCTAAAAACTGGCGCGAACGCAGCGTGTCTGACAATGCGGCGTTAAATGCGTGCTGCCGGGTGCTATAAAAGTGTACGGTTCCCGCCGCCTGCGTATTTATGCCACAATGCACTCTGGTTTGATGTTTGGTCAATTATCCTTGTACCAATGTTCGCGCGTGGAGGCGCAGGCATGCCCGCATCTCAACAGACAACCGACTGGCTCACGCGAGAAGACGCGTTTGCGGCGTTCACTACCGGCCCATTAATGGATTTCTGGCGGCAGCGCGAGGAGTGCGAGCTGCTGGGCGTTGACGACATACCGGTACGGTTTGTTCGCTTCCACGCGCCGCGGCACGACCGCGTTATTCTGGTTTCCCCCGGGCGCATTGAAAGCTATGTGAAATATGCCGAACTGGCATATGACCTGTTCTATTGTGGGTTTGACGTGCTGATTATCGATCATCGCGGGCAGGGCCGCTCCGGGCGGATGCTCTCTGACACTCATCGCGGGCACGTCGTGCATTTTAGCGATTATGTGGATGATTTAGAACGCCTCTGGCATCAGGAAATCGCACCAGGTCCGTGGCGGCGGCGCTACGCGCTGGCACACTCGATGGGCGGAGCAATCACTTCGCTCTTTTTGCAGCGTAATCCTCAGGCGTTTGACGCCGTGGCGCTGTGTGCGCCGATGTTTGGCATTGTACTGCGCCTGCCGGAGTGGGTCGTGCGCCATATTTTGGACTGGGCCGAAGAGCGGCCACATATTCGTGAAGGCTACGCGGTGGGGACCGGGCGCTGGCAGGCGCTGCCGTTTGCGCTCAACATTTTGACGCACAGCCGCCAGCGCTATCGGCGCAATTTGCGCTTTTACGCAGACGACCCTCAGCTACGAGTGGGCGGCCCTACCTATCATTGGGTGCGGGAAGGCATTCTTGCCGGTGAGCAGGTTTTGGCCGGTGCCGGGGCAATGCAAACGCCCACGCTATTGGTTCAGGCGCAGGACGACCGGGTGGTGGATAATCGCGCTCAGGACCGCTATTGCGCGCTGCGCGCTGCGGCAGGACATCCCTGCGCGGGCAAAACGCCGTTGGTAATCGAAGGCGCTTACCACGAAATTTTATTTGAGAAAGATGCAATGCGCGCCAAAGCGCTGCATAGCATTATCGATTTTTTTAGCACATTTGATAAATCATAAAACAATTACCCCAGAAGGATAGATATCGCTTATGTACCAGGTTGTTGCGTCCGATCTTGACGGCACGCTGCTGTCGCCCGAGCATATGCTGACGCCTTATGCGAAAGAAACGTTGCGCCTGCTGACTGCCCGCGGCGCGCATTTCGTCTTTGCCACCGGGCGGCACCACGTGGATGTCGCGCAAATCCGCGACGGTCTTGATATTCCCGCCTACATGATAACCTCCAACGGTGCGCGGGTGCATGATATGGCCGGGCAATTAGTTTTCTCTCACAATCTGGACAGCGATATTGCCGCCGATCTTTTTGGCATGATGCACGACGATCCGAATATTGTGACCAACGTGTATCGCGACGATGATTGGTTTATCAACCGTCATCGCCCTGAGGAGATGCTGTTTTTCCCGGAGGCGGATTTCACATATCAGCTTTATGAACCCCAGCTTCTTGAACCGCAGGGGATCAGCAAGGTGTTCTTTATCAGCGACAGGCATGAACATTTGCTGCCGCTGGAGCAGGCCATTAACGCGCGCTGGGGAGATAGGGTAAACGTGAGCTTTTCAACGCTCACCTGCCTTGAGGTGATGGCGGGCGGGGTTTCTAAAGGTCACGCGCTGGAAGCGGTTGCTACCGCGATGGGCTATGGTTTGCAGGACTGCATTGCGTTCGGGGATGGTATGAACGACAAAGAAATGCTGAGCATGGCGGGTAAAGGTTGCATTATGGGTAACGCCCATCAGCGCCTGAAAGATCTCCTGCCAGCGCTGGAAGTGATTGGCACCAATGCGGAAGAAGCCGTGCCGCACTACCTGCGGAAACTTTTCTTAGCTGAGGTTTGATTTAAAACTGGAGTGATTATAAAACATCCACTGGTCAATGAGAAAATGAAATAATAGCGCTACGACTTCGCTACAATAGGCTTTTTTAATGCGAAGCGAGGCTTGGTCGTGGCGCTACTTATTATTACCACGGTGCTGTGGGCATTTTCTTTTAGCCTGATTGGTGAGTATCTGGCAGGGCACGTTGACAGCTATTTTTCAGTGTTAATGCGCCTTGGTCTGGCATTTGCCGTCTTTTTGCCTTTTTTACGCGGCTATGGGCAAAGTATCAAAACCCGCGCGCTATATATGCTGGTTGGGGTGCTGCAGCTGGGCCTTACTTATTTGCTGAGTTTTCAGGCCTATTTATATCTGACGGTTTCCGAGTTTCTATTGTTTACCGTGCTTACGCCGCTGTACATCACCCTTATCTACGATATCCTCCGCCGACAGCGGCTGCGCTGGAGCTATATGCTGAGCGCACTGCTGGCGGTGCTGGGAGCCGCAATTATTCGTTATGACCGCCTGAGCGAACATTTCTGGACCGGCTTGCTGCTGGTGCAACTGGCTAACCTTACCTTTGCCATCGGCATGGTGGGGTATAAGCGGCTCATGGAAATTCGTCCAATGCCGCAGCGCGGCGCTTTTTCCTGGTTTTATCTTGGCGCTTTCCTGGTGGCTGCGGTGGCGTGGCTGCTGTTGGGCAACTCAAAGCAGCTTCCTACAACCCCATTACAGTGGGGAGTTTTGGTCTGGCTTGGGGTTGTCGCATCGGGGCTGGGATTCTTCATGTGGAACTACGGCGCTACCCGCGTGGATGCCGGTACGCTTGGCATTATGAATAATATGCACGTACCGGCAGGATTACTGGTTAACCTGGCTATCTGGCAGCAGCGTCCTCACTGGCCGAGCTTTCTGGCTGGAGGTGCGATAATTGTGGGGTCGCTCTGGGTGCACCGGCGCTGGGTCGCTCCACGCTCCGCACAAAGGGTAAATGCTCGCAGGCGTGACTGCGGGCAAAATGAATAAATGCCGTAGAGACCGGCTGGTGCTGTTCGCCGCTGCGAACGGCGGCATAAAGCCGACTCCATAATCCATCTCCCAGCGGACGCGTCGCGATCAGCCGTTGACGCTCCGCGCTTTCAGCTACCCAGTGCGGAAGCGCGGCGATGCCCATTCGCGCAGCTACCATCTGCATAAGCAGTAGCGTGTTATCTACATGCTTCAGCGCTGGCGTAATCCCCGCCGGCTGCAGGAAGTGCCGCCATATATCAAGGCGGGAACGCTGGACCGGATAAATCAGCAGTGTTTCCGCCGCTAAATCCTGCGGACTAATCTGCGCTTTGGCCGCCAGAGGATGATCGCAGGCCATTACCAGACGTACTTCGTAATCAAACATCGCAGAGTAGTGCAGGCCGCTTTTGGGCAAAATGTCAGAGGTGAGAACAATGTCCAGCTCGCCTTGCTGCAGCGCAGGCTGCGGATCAAAAGTGACCCCTGATTTGAAATCCACTTCCACCTGCGGATACCGCTGACTAAATTGCGCCAGCGCCGGCGTTAGCCACTGAATACAGCTATGGCATTCAATCGCAACACCTAGCCCGCTATGCCGAGGCTGGCGGCATGCCTGCAGCGCGTGGCTAATTTGCGGCAAAATTTGTTCCGCCAATGCTAACAAAACCTCACCCTGGGGCGTAAAGCGTAGCGGCTGGCTTTTGCGTACAAAGAGACGAAAGCCGAGCCGCTGTTCCAGATCGCTGAACTGATGCGACAGCGCAGACTGCGTTTGGTGCAGCACGGCAGCCGCCGCGGCGAGCGAGCCGCTATTGCGCAGCGCTTGTAGGGTCCGCAGATGTTTTATCTCGATCATGAATCCCCTTCACCTTGTCATGAATATTTTGCGCTTGAGGAAGACACAGTACCTGTGGATTATGGATGTGTAAACATCCAGACGGCTAAATAAAAATTACTTCCAGTGGCAGACCGCTCGGCGCGTAACGGATCCCTATACGACCGCATCGTCCACGGCACGCTGGCACTGAAACCGCAAACATGAGGCAAACAGCATGACAATCCTGAACCACACCCTTGGTTTTCCGCGTATTGGCCTGAAACGCGAGCTAAAAAAAGCGCTGGAAAGCTATTGGGCGGGCAAAGCGACGCGCGAAGCGCTGCTTGAAACGGGGCGCGAGCTGCGCGCTCGCCACTGGCAGCAACAGAAGCAGGCTGGCGTCGATCTGCTGCCAGTCGGCGATTTTGCCTGGTACGACCATGTGTTAACTACCAGCTTATTATTGGGAAACGTCCCCGCCCGCCATCAGAATGACGATGGTACCGTAGATATCGATACGCTGTTTCGCATAGGCCGCGGGCGGGCGCCCAGCGGTAAACCGGCGGCAGCGGCGGAAATGACCAAATGGTTTAATACCAACTATCACTACATGGTTCCGGAGTTTGTCAAAGGCCAGCGGTTTCAGCTTACCTGGACTCAGGTGCTGGATGAGGTCGATAAAGCGCTGGCGCTGGGGCATCGCGTAAAACCCGTGCTGTTAGGGCCAGTTACCTATTTATGGCTGGGTAAAGTGAAAGGTGAACAGTTTGACCGCCTGAGCCTGCTGAACGACATTCTCCCGGTGTATAAACAGGTACTGGCTGAACTGGCCCGACGCGGAATTGAGTGGGTGCAAATCGATGAGCCAGCGCTGGTGTTGGAACTTCCACGGCCCTGGTTAGAGGCTTATCAAACTGCCTATGACGCGCTGCAAGGGCAGGTAAAGGTGTTATTGACTACCTATTTTGAAAACGTCGCGCCGAATTTAGAGGCCATCGTCGCCTTGCCGGTTCAAGGGCTGCACGTGGATTTAGTACACGGTAACGATGATGTTGCCGGGCTGCATAAACGCCTGCCGTCTCAGTGGGTACTTTCGGCGGGCGTAATTAACGGGCGCAACGTCTGGCGTGCGGATTTGAAAGAAAAATATGCGCAAATTCAATCTATTGTCGGGCAGCGTGAGCTCTGGGTTGGTTCTTCCTGCTCGCTATTACATAGCCCGATAGATTTGAGCGTAGAAACCCGGCTGGATGAGGAAGCCAAAAGCTGGTTTGCCTTTGCGCTACAGAAATGCCATGAACTGGCGCTGCTGCGCGATGCGCTAAATTCCGGTAACCCTGAGCAACTGAACGCATGGAGCGCGCCAATTCGGGCGCGTGAGAATTCGGTGCGCGTACACAACGCCGCCGTAGCGCGGCGACTGGCGGCGATTACCGCTCAGGATAGCCAGCGTGCCAGCGTATATCCGCTGCGCGCTAAAGCGCAGCGCGAGCGCTTTAAACTCCCGGCGTGGCCGACGACGACGATTGGCTCATTTCCACAAACGACTGAGATCCGCGGGCTGCGTTTGGAATTTAAAAAAGGTCTTTTAGACGCGAATAATTACCGCACCGGAATTGCGGAACATATCAAACAGGCAATCGCTGAGCAGGAGCGGTTGGGGCTGGATGTGCTGGTGCACGGTGAAGCCGAGCGTAACGATATGGTGGAATATTTCGGCGAACATTTGGACGGCTTTGTCTTCACGCAAAATGGCTGGGTGCAAAGCTATGGTTCCCGCTGCGTAAAACCACCGATTGTCATCGGTGATATCAGTAGGCCCGAGCCTATCACCGTTGAATGGGCAAAATATGCGCAATCGCTCACGGACAAACCGGTGAAAGGCATGCTGACCGGCCCGGTAACGATTCTGTGCTGGTCTTTCCCGCGCGAAGATGTCAGTCGGGAAACAATCGCGAAACAAATTGCGCTGGCGCTACGCGATGAAGTTGCCGATTTGGAAGCGGCGGGGATTGGCATTATTCAAATTGATGAGCCTGCGCTGCGGGAAGGGCTGCCGCTTAAGCGCAGCGACTGGGACGCTTATCTCCAGTGGGGAGTGGAAGCCTTTCGCATCAATGCAGCGGTGGCGAAGGATGACACCCAAATTCATACGCATATGTGTTATTGCGAGTTCAACGACATCATGGCTTCGATTGCAGCGCTGGATGCCGATGTAATAACCATTGAAACCTCGCGTTCAGATATGGAACTACTGGAATCATTTAAGGAGTTTGAATACCCGAATGAAATTGGGCCGGGCGTCTATGATATTCACTCGCCAAATGTCCCGAATGTCGAATGGATTGAGGCACTGCTACGTAAGGCGGCCCGGCGCATTCCAGCGGAGCGTTTGTGGGTAAACCCGGACTGCGGTTTAAAAACGCGCGGCTGGCCGGAAACCCGCGCGGCGCTGGCAAGCATGGTTCAGGCGGCGCAAAATCTGCGCCGGGCGTAGCCTTTCAGGTCGGCGGTAAAGCGCGCTGAAAGGCGCGCTATTTTTTCCCATCGCCGTAGCGCCGAAACCATGCCAGCATTCTTTGCCAGCCGTCTGCAGCCGAGGCCTGATGATATTGGGGGCGGTAATCCGCGTTAAACGCGTGTCCGGCGTCCGGGTAGACGACAATCTCAGCGTTGGCGTTTGCCGCACGCAGCGCCTGGCGCATCAACTCAACGGATTCCAGTGGAATGCCGCTGTCCTGAGCGCCATATAAACCAAGCACCGGAGCGTTCAGGCGAGTGGTGATATCAATTGGCTGCTCCGGCGAATTCAGGGTCTTATCACCGGTTAAGCGGCCATACCACGCGACGGCTGCTTTCAATTGAGGATTATGCGCGGCGTAAAGCCAGGCGATGCGTCCTCCCCAACAAAAGCCGGTCACCATCAGGCGATTAGCATTCCCGCCGTGGCGCGCGGCCCAACTGGCGACGTGATCGAGATCCGCCAGTACCTGCGCGTCTGGAACGTGGGCTACCAGCCCATTGAGAAGCGTGGGAATATCAGAATAGTCGTCCGGGCTTCCCTGACGGAAATACAATTCCGGCGCAATAGCCAGATAACCTTCATGCGCCAGCCGGCGGCAAATATCCCGGATATGTTCATGTACCCCAAAAATTTCCTGTATCACGATAACGACGGGTAGCCCTTCGCTCTGGTCTTCCGGGCGAGCGAACCAGGCGGGCATGCTGTCGCCCTGGCTTGGGATTGTGGTTTCCCCGGTGCGCAGGTTTTCTGCCGTGGTGTGAATCACCGCTGTGGCATTATCGGCGAAGGGGAGAGGTGGCACTGATGTTTGAGTCATGGCTATCTCCATCCTGGCGCGCGGGCAGCGCCCGACGTAATTAAGTTATGCTTTGCGTTGCGTTGTCTGGCCTGGCGGCGGGTAGCTGACAGGCGGCAACGTTTTCATTAAATGCGTGCGTCCGAATAACTATAGCCATAAACCCGGCACGTAAAATGTTGGGCTGGCGTAGCAACGACCAAAATGGAGATAAAACGCCGTGAGGGCATCAATTTTAATGGGCGTGCGGGCGGGTTTGCCTGCCATTTGAGGTGTAAAGCCATACGCCAGTATTTGTGAAGCAAATCACTTAGTGATGCATAAATAAGAGTAATTTGTTTCATTACAGGTGAGATGTATCACGTAATTACGCGGCAGGCCCGGTTAGAGTAGACGCCTTATTTTCCCACAGTGATTTCAAGGAGCGCGCTATGTCAGCGACTGACGTTTTCCATTTGGGCCTGACTCAGGGTGATTTACAGGGTGCAACGCTTGCCATTGTGCCGGGCGATCCACAGCGGGTGGAAAAAATAGCGGCATTAATGGATAACCCCGTATTGCTTGCTTCGCACCGCGAGTTTACGACCTGGCGTGCACAGATAGACGGTAAGTCCATCATCGTATGTTCCACAGGGATTGGCGGCCCTTCTACCTCGATAGCCGTTGAAGAATTAGCGCAGTTGGGGATTCGCACTTTTTTACGCGTGGGAACCACCGGAGCTATCCAGCCGAATATCAGTGTGGGCGATGTGCTGGTTACTACGGCTTCTGTGCGCCTGGACGGTGCCAGCCTGCACTTTGCGCCTCTCGAATACCCGGCGGTTGCAGATTTTACCTGCACCACCGCGCTGGTAGAGGCAGCCAGGGCCGCCGGTGCGGTAACGCATATTGGCGTGACGGCGTCTTCCGATACTTTTTATCCAGGCCAGGAGCGCTATGATACCTTTTCTGGTCGCGTAGAGCGGCGTTTTAAAGGTTCAATGGCTGAATGGCAGGCGATGGGCGTGATGAATTATGAAATGGAATCCGCGACGCTGTTAACCATGTGCGCGAGTCAGGGATTGCGCGCCGGTATGATAGCCGGGGTCATTGTTAATCGTACTCAGCAAGAAATCCCGGATGCGCAATTGATGAAACAAACGGAAGGCCACGCGATAAATATTGTGGTTGAGGCCGCGCGCCGTCTGCTTTAATTTCGCCCGCTCGGTGGCGCGTAAGCTGAGACGCGCCATCGACTTAATCGTATGTCTCGTCCCCATATTCTGACTCAGCATAGGTTGATACCAGGTAGCTCGCCCGCGCGCTGGCAGCGGTTTGCTCTGGCAGAAAACGCGGGTTGGTTTTGTCAGATGCGCGCCTAAAAGGCGCTTTTTAACGCTCTTTGCCAATTCTGCGGCGTAGAATCATGCGCTTGCCGCCCGTAAATATTTTTACTCCGCGTGTACCTATATTGCTTGTTGAGGACATCCTTGGTTTGCGCTCCTGCGAAATATATTTTCCTGGCGCGGTAAGAGTACCGCGCTTTTTTGCGCGGCTTTACGCAGAAAAGCGCTTTTCATCTGGACATCCATACAGCACAATTTTACTTTGATTAAAGCCTCGCCCTCTGCTGGAGGGCGGTAAACTCGCATTCTGGAGGCGGAGTGGACAACTCATTACTGCTCGTTATCATCATGGTGCTTGCAGGCGTTGGTGCCGGTTGGTTGCTGGCCAGCCTGCGCGCGGCGCAAAAACTGGCGCTGGAGCATACCGCCCAGCGCGAGCTTTACGGCGAACTGATGGCGGCGCGGCAGCAGCTTCAGCAGGCTGAATATTGGCATGAAGAGTGTGAGCGTCTAAACGGTGAGCTGCGCCACCAGCTGGAGATCAACGGGGTACAGGAAGCCGATCTGCGTGAACTGAGCACGCGACTTGAAGAAACGCGTATTAACGCGGAAGAAAAAGTCCGGCAGATGATGAGCAGCGAACACCGCCTGAGCGAGCAGTTTGAAAACCTCGCGCATCGGATTTTTGAACAGAATAGCCGGCGGGTGGATGAGCAAAATCGCCAAAGCCTGCAGGGGCTACTTACACCGCTGCGGGAGCAGTTAGACGGTTTTCGGCGCCAGGTGCAGGATAGCTTTGGTCAGGAAGCGCGGGAGCGGCACACGCTGACTCATGAGATCCGCAATCTGCAACAGCTTAACGCCAGAATGGCTCAGGAAGCCGTCAATCTCACCCAGGCATTAAAAGGTAATAACAAAACCCAGGGAAATTGGGGAGAAGTGGTGCTTGGCCGCGTGCTGGAGGCCTCGGGGCTGCGCGAAGGCCATGAATATGATCTGCAAGTAAATATTCAGCGCGAAGACGGTAGCCGGATGCAGCCGGATGTCATTGTACGCCTGCCCCAAGGCAAAGACGTGGTGATTGATGCAAAAATGACGCTGGTGGCCTGGGAGCGTTTCTTTAACGCTGAAGAAGAGTACGCGCGGGAGCAGGCGCTTTCAGAGCATATTGCCGCGATTCGCCAGCATATTCGCTCGCTGGGGAGTAAAGATTACCAGTGCTTGCCAGGGGTAAAATCTCTTGATTATGTACTGATGTTTATCCCGATTGAGCCGGCGTTTTTGGCGGCAATAGACAAACAGCCCGAGCTGATAAATGAAGCGCTACAGCGCAATATTATGCTAGTCAGCCCCACTACGCTGCTGGTGGCGCTACGGACTATTGCCAATCTCTGGCGCTATGAACACCAAAGCCGTAATGCCCAACGTATCGCCGATCGGGCGGCGCGTCTCTATGATAAAATGCGGCTGTTTGTCGATGATATGTCTGCTATCGGCAATAACCTGGATAAAGCGCAGGATACCTACCGGCAGGCAATGAAAAAGTTGGCCAGTGGGCGCGGAAATATTCTGGTCCAGGCCGAGGCTTTCCGTGAACTCGGCGTTGAAATCAAGAGAGAAATCAATCCAGAATTGTCTGCCCGGGCGAAACTGGATGGCGACAATGCCGCTATTGCACCCGGAGAGCGGTATGACACCCAGGTTGAACCAGAAATCACCCCAGCGCGCCGTGCAGCGGGTGATATCTGATAAGGTATACCCTGCGTGGCGCTGAATCATAGGGCAACACGGTGCAATCTGTTACACTCCTTCAAATATTTTTCAACAAGCAGGCATTGAGATGGCTGGAGATTCGCAGGATACGACGCATTTTGGTTTCCGTACCGTTGCAAAAACGCAAAAGGCGGACATGGTAGCGCAAGTCTTTCACTCCGTTGCGGCAAAATACGATGTAATGAACGACCTGATGTCGTTTGGCATTCACCGGTTATGGAAACGCTTCACTATTGATTGCAGCGGCGTGCGTCGCGGTCAGCGCGTATTAGACCTGGCCGGAGGCACCGGGGATTTAACGGCTAAATTTTCGCGTTTAGTTGGTGAAACGGGCAGTGTCGTGCTGGCTGATATCAATGATTCCATGTTAAAGATGGGGCGTGAGAAGCTGCGTAACACCGGAGTTATTGGCAATGTAGAATATGTGCAGGCCAACGCAGAGGCGCTGCCGTTTCCGGACAACACATTTGACTGTATTACTATCTCTTTTGGACTGCGTAACGTAACCGATAAAGAGAAAGCGCTGCGTTCCATGTATCGGGTATTAAAACCGGGCGGGCGTTTACTGGTGCTTGAGTTTTCTAAACCTATTATAGACCCGCTAAGTAAAGCCTACGATGCCTACTCTTTTCACGTCCTCCCGTGTATTGGTGAGGTCGTGGCGCAGGATGCGGAAAGCTACCGCTATCTGGCGGAGTCAATCCGTATGCACCCGGATCAAGATACTTTGAAAACAATGATGGAAGAGGCCGGATTTGAGAATACAGCCTATTACAATTTGACGGCGGGCATTGTTGCTCTGCATCGCGGTTATAAATTCTGAACGGAGGAATGCGCGTGCCCTTTATGCCGTTGGTAACAGCCGCTGTGGAAACCTTCGTTAATCGTATGCTCTGGCGTGACGATGCGCTTAAAGCGGCTCGCCAGCCTTTAAAAGGCAAGATACTACGCATTGAGCTTAAAGAACTGGACTCGCCGCTGATTTTGGCGTTTAGCGATAAACAAATCGATGTTTTAAGTCAGTGGGAAGATAGTGCCGATTGTACTGTCGCTACGCGCATAGCCGTTTTGCCACAGCTCCGCGATCGCCAGAGGCTTACGGCGCTAATAAAGCAAGGTGACCTGGAAGTGCATGGCGATATCCAGGTCGTGCAGCATCTCGTTTCGCTTATTCATCTTGCCGATTTCGATCCCGCAGAGTTACTGGCGCCCTGGATAGGCGATATCCCAGCAGAGGGTGTGAGTCAATTTCTCCGCGGCGGTGCTCGTTTTCTAAAAAAGCGTGCGGAGCATAGCCAGCGCTATCTTGCGGACGCGATGACGGAAGAGTGGCGCCTGGCACCAGGGCGCCTCGAAACGGTTTGGTTTATCGATGAAGTAAGCGCGATAGCAGATGAAGTAGAATCGCTGGAAAAACGCATGGCGCGTCTGGAGGGGAAATGACGCCTGGAGAACTGCGCCGCCTGTATCTTATTGTTCGAGTCTTTTTAAGCTACGGGCTTGATGAGCTGATCCCAAAAATTCGCATTACGCTGCCGCTGCGACTGTGGCGGCGCTTATTGTTTTGGCTCCCTAATCGGCACAAAGAAAAACCCTTAGGCGAACGTCTGCGCCTGGCTCTTCAGGAGTTGGGGCCAGTCTGGATTAAGTTTGGGCAAATGCTTTCCACTCGCCGCGATCTGTTTCCACCCCAGATTGCCGATCAGCTTGCATTGCTGCAGGATCGCGTTGCCCCCTTTGACGGCCACCTGGCGCAGCGGCAAATAGAGCGTGCGATGGGTGATATCCCGGTCGAAAGCTGGTTTGAGGATTTTAAAATTGAGCCTTTAGCCTCCGCATCGATTGCGCAGGTCCATACAGCCCGCCTGAAATCCAATGGCAAAGACGTCGTTATTAAAGTGATTCGGCCTGATATCTTGCCGGTCATTAAAGCGGATATGAAATTGATTTACCGGCTGGCTGGCTGGGTGCCACGCCTGCTGCCGGATGGCCGACGGCTGCGACCTCTTGAAGTGGTGCGTGAATATGAAAAGACACTGCTGGACGAGCTGAATTTGCTGCGTGAGGCTGCAAACGCAATTCAACTTCGGCGTAATTTCGAAGCCAGCCCGATGCTGTATGTTCCTGAGGTGTATTCAGATTACTGTCGGCAAAATATGCTGGTAATGGAACGCATCTATGGTATCCCGGTGTCAGACACACAGGCACTGGTAAGTAACGGTACCAATATGCAGCTTCTGGCGGAGCGGGGAGTGCAGGTGTTTTTTACCCAGGTTTTTCGTGACAGTTTCTTCCATGCCGATATGCACCCTGGGAATATTTTTGTCAGTTATGAACACCCTGAAAACCCCCAGTATATCGGTATTGATTGCGGTATAGTGGGATCGTTAAATAAAGACGATAAGCGTTATCTGGCAGAAAATTTTATTGCGTTTTTTAATCGCGATTACCGTAAGGTGGCGGAACTACACGTTGATTCAGGCTGGGTTCCTGCAGATACCAACGTTGAAGAGTTCGAATTTGCCATCCGCACGGTTTGCGAACCCATTTTTGAGAAACCGCTGTCGGAAATCTCTTTTGGCCACGTTTTGCTAAATCTCTTTAATACGGCGCGCCGTTTTAATATGGAGGTTCAGCCACAGCTGGTATTGCTTCAAAAGACATTGCTATACGTTGAAGGGGTGGGGCGACAGCTATACCCACAGCTTGATTTATGGAAAACGGCCAAGCCTTTTTTGGAATCGTGGTTAAAAAATCAGGTTGGTGTACCCGCCTTATTGCGGGCGTTGAAAGAAAAGGCGCCGTTCTGGGTGGAAAAAATGCCGCAACTTCCGGAACTGGTCTACGACAGTTTGCGCCAAAGCAAACAATTACAACTGAGTGTTGATAAAATCGCCCACGACATTCATTTCCAGCGTGTGCGTAACGGTCGGGCCAAATATTTGCTCGGAATCGGAGCCACATTGATATTGAGTGGGACGCTGTTTTTGATTCACAAACCCGAATGGGAGTGGCGTCCTGTCTGGTTAATGGCGGGTGGGATTATTGCCTGGCTGATTGGCTGGCGACGTACGGCCTGATTTACATCGTAACGAACTTATTCGCGTGCCGTATACTCTATGTACTGGCTCGCTTAAATATCTGAGGATTTATCATGGGTGGTATTAGTATCTGGCAGTTGCTTATCATTGCCGTAATTGTGGTGTTGTTATTCGGCACTAAAAAGCTCGGATCTATAGGCTCCGACCTCGGTGCGTCAATCAAAGGCTTTAAAAAAGCGATGGGCGACGATGAAGAAAAAACCACGGCATCGACCGAATCCGGGAAAAAAGATGCCGATTTCCCCACGGCGCCTTTACCGGAAAAAGCTGAAGACAGCCTCCGTAAAGACGAAGTCAAAAATCACGATAACAATCAGGTGTAAGGCGTGTTCGATATTGGTTTTGGCGAACTGGTTCTGGTGTTTATCGTTGGCCTGATAGTTCTAGGGCCACAGCGTCTTCCTGTAGCGGTAAAAACGGTGGCTGGATGGATCCGGGCGCTGCGCTCGCTGGCAACCACGGTGCAAAATGAGCTTAGCCAGGAACTTAAATTGCAGGAGCTTCAGGACAGCCTGAAAAAGGTTGAAAAAGCGAGCCTGAATAATCTTTCGCCTGAACTGAAGTCGTCGATGGACGAGCTACGTCAGGCAGCCGAGGCAATGAAGCGCTCTTATACGGCGAACGATCCGGAAAAAGAGAGTGACGAAGCGCATACAATACACAACCCGCTTGTAGAAGAGCCTCAGGGCGCGACGCCCGCTCAGGCTGCTCATCAGGTGAGCGCACCTCAGCAAGTTCCGGGCGATGGCGCAGTGGATGCGCCTGTGCAAGTAAAGGCGGATAGCGTCGCTGAAAATACCACGCAGGCAATGAGTCCATCGCCTGAATCAACTCATTCTCCAGATAGTAAATCCTGAACATGGCCGTTGAAGATACTCAACCACTAATCAGCCATTTAATTGAGCTGCGAAAACGACTGTTAAACTGCATCATCGCCATATTGCTCATCTTTTTGGCGCTGGTTTATTTTGCAAATGATATTTATCAGTTGGTTGCGGCACCGTTGATTTCTCAGATGCCGCTTGGCTCAACGATGATTGCGACCGATGTTGCATCGCCTTTTTTCACGCCGATTAAATTAACGATTATGGTGTCAGTCATTTTGTCGGCACCGGTTATTTTGTATCAGGTATGGGCGTTCGTTGCGCCGGCGCTTTATCGGCACGAACGTCGGCTTATCGTGCCGCTGTTGGTATCCAGTACTCTGCTATTTTATATCGGCATGGCATTTGCCTATTTTGTCGTCTTCCCGCTGGCATTCGGTTTTTTGACTAAAACGGCTCCCGCAGGCGTTACCATCTCAACTGACATTACCAATTATCTTGATTTTGTCATGGCGCTATTTATGGCGTTCGGCGTTTCTTTCGAAGTGCCGGTAGCGATTGTTTTGCTGTGCTGGATGGGAGTGACGACTCCGGAAGATTTAAAGAAAAAACGTCCATATGTGTTGGTTGGCGCGTTTGTTGTCGGCATGCTGTTAACGCCTCCGGATGTGTTTTCACAAACGCTGCTGGCTGTACCAATGTATTTTCTGTTTGAGGTTGGGGTTTTCTTCTCCCGCTTCTATGTCGGTAAGCGGCGTAAGCCAGATGATGAAGATTCGAATGGAGAAAACGATGCGGAAAATGCCGCGTCCTCAGCGGAAACTTCCGTTACGCCTAAAGAATAACGTTATCTTTCTAGAACAAATGCCGGTCAGTGAAAATTGACCGGCATTTTTGTTGCCAACTGAAAAACACGTCCTATGGGCCTGGTCATCAACGGGTTTTGGCTCTGCCTTGTTGTTTTGGGATTTAAATCTCACAAGACCTGGCAGAGACTTTTTTTAAGGAATTTGGTATGCCCCACTAGGGCATCAAAGCAATGCCGCTTTCTATGAAGGCGGGTTTTTACGGCGGGCTGATCGGCCTGGTGATGGTAATTGCCTGTAACTGCGTATGCGGCTTTAGCGGCTGCCCTGGCAAGTTTATTATTGCTACTGGGGGATCTGTGGTGCCATCGCAAAAGGGCCAGAATTTTATCTGGCGGCCTGAGAATGCTTTTTCACTGGGTTCGCCATTATGGCGGCAAAGGCCAGAAATCTTACCTTTTACGCACGCGTTTCTGTAGCTGCATCCTGCCCGGTGCCGCAGCGCCTGATAGACAATCTTTGGCGATAAATACCTTATTTAAGCCCAAAGAGTTGTATGCCGTGGGCTAAAGTGTCTCGTAATGAACTCTTATCGCTTTCGCGGGTAAGGCGTTGGGATAATCGACATTGTAACCGCGCGCAAGCAGGCCAGCGATGGTACTGCTGCTAATAAACCGGTTATCGGGTTTTGAAACATCACAATCCAGGAAAAAAGAATGTTTGATATTGGGGTAAACCTGAGCAGTAAGCGGTTTGAAAACGACCGTGGGGAGGTGGTGATGCGTGCGCGTGAGGCGGGTGTGCGTGGCATGCTGCTAACGGGCACCAGTATAGATGAGAGCAAACAAGTTCTTTCACTGGCCCGCCGCTACCCTGATTGCTGGAGTACTGCGGGCGTACATCCGCACGACGCTGAAAATTGGACCGCAGGGTGCGTGGAGCAACTGGCGCTGCTGGCGGCGGAGCCGGAAGTGGTAGCGATTGGTGAATGCGGGTTAGATTTTAATCGAAATTTTTCTTCCCCGCAGGCGCAGGAACGGGCCTTTAGCGCGCAGTTAGCACTGGCTGCGGAGCTGTCACTGCCGGTATTTCTTCACTGCCGCGATGCTCATGAGCGCTTTATTGCTTTACTGGACCCTTGGTTAGATAAACTGCCAGGCGCCGTATTACACTGTTTTACTGGCAAAAAAGTTGAGGCCACGGCGTGTTTAGAACGGGGCCTTTACCTTGGTATTACCGGGTGGATATGCGATGAAAGGCGCGGCCAACAATTAAGCGCACTACTGCCTGAGATTCCGCGACAGCGATTAATGCTGGAAACCGATGCGCCGTGGTTAATACCGCGTGACCTTCGTCCTCAGCCTGCAGAGAAACGTAATGAGCCTGCTTTTTTGGCACATATTCTGGAGCAGGCTGCACTTCGGCGAGGAGAAACGAGAGATGCTTTGGAGCAGGCAACGGATGAAAATGTCAGGCGCTTATTCAGTATCGAATTTTAAATGCTATCAGAGTTTCTGAAAGTCAGTATTTTTTACGCTCTGAACCACTTGTCGGTTAAGCAGATTTAACAGCAGCATGGAACGCATTTCGCCATCAGGTTCAGTAAATATTGCCTGCAGCCCTTCAAAGGCCCCTTCGGTGATAATGACGCTATCGCCGGGCCACGGTGTATGAGGGTCGACAATCTCTTCCTGTTGATAATGTGTAATCTGATGAATAACTTTCTCTGGTATCGTGGCAGGCAGTGCGCCGAAACGCACAAAATGACTAACTCCCCGGGTCGAATTGATCGTGGTGGTATGAATATCCTCCGGATCAAATTTGACAAACAGGTAGTTGGGAAACAGCGGCTCGCTGACTTCACCGCGCTTTCCCCGGACCATTTTCTCAAGCGTAATCATTGGTGTCAGGCAGTCGACAGACTGGCGCTCCAGATGCTCTTTCGCTCGCAGCAATTGACCTCGTTTGCAGTAAAGTAGATACCAGGATTGCATAATAACTCTTCTTAACTTGCCAGGCGCGCAAGCATAGCAAAACGCCCCTTAGAGTGATAGTTAAGACCATAATACTTCGCCGGGCAACATCATTATCTCATCGCATCACGCTTATTAACGAAACTACAGCAAGGGGCCGGTGAAGGCCGTATAATACGCCACCTGACCAGACGCAAAAGTGACTTATGAAATATCACGACTTACGCGAATTTATCACGCTGCTGGAGCAGCAAGGGGAGCTAAAACGCATTGCGTTGCCGGTTGACCCTCATCTGGAAATGACCGAGATAGCCGATCGCACACTGCGAGCCGGTGGGCCGGCCCTTCTGTTTGAAAATCCCAAAGGTTATCGCATGCCCGTATTGTGTAACCTGTTTGGCACGCCGCGTCGGGTTGCGTTAGGTATGGGGCAAGAGGACGTTACCGCGCTGCGCGAGGTAGGTAAACTACTGGCGTTTCTCAAAGAGCCGGAGCCGCCAAAAGGGTTTCGCGATTTAGTTGATAAGCTGCCGCAATTTAAGCAAGTATTGAATATGCCGACAAAGCGCCTGCGGAGCGCGCCGTGTCAGCAGCGGATTTTAGAAGGAGATGCGGTCGATCTCACGCATATTCCCATAATGCAATGCTGGCCGGGCGATGCGGCACCGTTAATCACTTGGGGGCTGACAGTGACCCGGGGGCCGCATAAAGAGCGGCAAAATCTCGGTATCTACCGCCTGCAGCAACTGGGCAAAAACAAATTGATTATGCGCTGGCTGTCTCATCGCGGCGGCGCGCTGGATTATCAAGAGTGGTGTGCTGCTCATCCGGGAGAACGTTTTCCTGTCTCTGTCGCTTTAGGCGCCGATCCTGCAACTCTTTTGGCGGCGGTAACTCCGGTGCCGGATACGCTGTCGGAATATGCGTTCGCGGGCCTACTGCGCGGCACTAAAAGCGAAGTGGTGAAATGCCTTTCGAACGATCTGGAAGTACCGGCCAGTGCGGAAATCATCCTCGAAGGTTATATTGAGCCCGGCGAAACGGCGCCTGAGGGGCCCTATGGCGACCATACCGGATACTATAACGAAGTGGATAATTTCCCGGTATTCACGGTGACGCATATCACGGAGCGAGATGATGCGATTTATCATTCTACTTATACCGGGCGCCCGCCGGATGAGCCCGCGGTTTTAGGCGTTGCGCTGAATGAAGTGTTCGTGCCGATACTGCAAAAACAGTTCCCGGAAATCGTCGATTTTTATCTGCCGCCGGAAGGATGTTCATACCGTCTGGCGGTTGTCACCATAAAAAAACAGTATGCCGGACATGCTAAGCGCGTCATGATGGGCGTTTGGTCCTTTTTGCGTCAGTTTATGTATACCAAATTCGTTATCGTATGCGACGATGACGTAAACGCGCGTGACTGGAATGATGTTATTTGGGCTATCACTACGCGTATGGATCCTGCGCGCGACACCGTTTTGGTGGAAAATACGCCCATTGATTATCTGGATTTCGCCTCACCGGTTTCCGGCCTCGGTTCCAAAATGGGTATGGATGCCACCAACAAATGGCCGGGTGAAACGAACCGTGAATGGGGGCGCCCAATTCGTAAAGACGCGCAGGTAACGGCGCGTATTGATGCGATATGGGATGAACTGGCCATTTTTAAATAAGTAGAGGCCGGCGCCCGGGCGCCGGCGCGCAATTTGCACTCATGACCCGATTAGAGGGAGCGCATGACAATACTAAGCTGTAAAGTGACATCGGTGGACGCAATTACTGATACGGTTTATCGGGTTCGGCTCGTTCCTGAAACCCCGTGCGCTTTTCGTGCCGGTCAATATTTAATGGTTGTTATGGATGAGCGTGATAAGCGCCCTTTTTCCATGGCATCTACGCCTTTTGAGTCAAAGCATATTGAACTGCATATCGGCGCATCGGAACTGAATCTCTACGCGATGGCTGTGATGGACAGGGTTCTACAGCAAAATGAAATCCTGGTAGATATGCCGCACGGCGAGGCATGGCTGCGTGAGGATGATGAAACGCGTCCACTGATTTTGATTGCCGGTGGAACGGGCTTCTCGTATGTTCGCTCAATTTTGCTGACCGCGCTGGAGCGAAATCCACAGCGGGATATCGCCGTTTACTGGGGCGGTCGTGAGGCGCAGCATTTGTACGACCTGAGCGAGCTGGAAGCTTTAACCGTGAATCATCCGCAGATGCGGCTGGAGGCGGTGGTCGAGCAGCCGCCGGAGGAGTGGCGTGGGCGTACAGGTACCGTGCTGACCGCGGTACTTCAGGATTATGGTTCGCTGGCCGATTATGACATTTATATTGCGGGGCGTTTTGAGATGGCAAAGATTGCCCGCGAGCTTTTTTGTCATGAGCGTGATGCGCGTGAAGATCGTATGTTTGGCGACGCATTTACGTTTATTTAATGCGGCTGGTTTCAGTGCTGGGGGGCTGGCTGGTAATTATCTATATAGCGGCGCTCCGTGTTTGCGCCTTTGATAGAACATCCCCCAAATCACATTGGGCTAATGCGGCTTCGTAAAGATGATATTGCGCCACGGCAATTGCAATCGCCATGGCGCTGTTGGCGCAGCCGTTAAGCTACGGCTGCGGGCCTCTCCGGCTATAACGACGTACTATATACGCTCCAGTACGGTGGCAATTCCCTGGCCTAAGCCGATGCACATCGTCGCGAGTCCAAACTGAGCGTCCTTGCGCTCCATCAGGTTAATCAGCGTCGTGCTAATACGCGCGCCGGAACAGCCGAGAGGATGGCCTAGCGCGATGGCGCCACCGTTGAGATTAATTTTCTGATCAAGCTGCTCCATTAAACCGAGATCGCGGATACACGGTAAAATCTGAGCGGCAAATGCTTCATTCATTTCAAAGAGATCGATATCGCTGGCGGATAGCCCGGCTTTCTTTAGCGCTAGTTTTGATGCAGGCACAGGTCCATATCCCATGATTGAAGGATCGCAGCCGACTACCGGCATTGAGCGTACGCGGGCGCGAGGCTGGCAGCCTAATTCTCGCGCATGGCTTTCACTCATAAGTAATAGGGCAGCCGCACCATCAGAAAGTGCTGAAGAGCTACCCGCCGTCACGGTTCCGTTAACCGGATCGAATGCAGGGCGCAGCGTCGATAATGTTTCAGTCGTGGTTTCGGGGCGAATAACTTCGTCATAATCGAATAATGTGGGTACCCCATCGGGGTTATGACCGCCGGTTGGGATTATTTCATTATCAAAAGCGCCGGATTGAGTGGCAGCCCAGGCGCGCGCATGGGAGCGTGCTGCAAAGCTATCCTGCATTTCCCGGGTAATACTGTGCAAACGCGCGAGCATCTCTGCCGTAAGGCCCATCATTGCCGCTGCTTTGGCGACGTGGCGACCCATCCCAGGGTGAAAGTCAGCGCCGTGGGTCATGGGAACGTGCCCCATATGCTCCACGCCGCCCACCAGGCAGACCTGCGCATCACCGGTCATGATCGTGCGGGAGGCATCATGTAGCGCCTGCATAGAGGAACCGCACAGGCGGTTCACGGTCGTCGCGGGTACGGAGTGCGGAATTTCTGCCAGCAGCGCGGCGTTGCGCGCGATATTAAACCCCTGCTCCAGCGTTTGCTGAACGCAGCCCCAGTAGATATCGTCAATTTCACTGGCCTGAAGTGCCGGGTTACGCATTATCAGGCTGCGCATGAGATGAGCAGAAAGATCTTCTGCGCGCACTTGGCGAAATGCACCGCCTTTTGAGCGGCCCATTGGGGTACGAATTGCATCGACAATGACAACCTGTTCCATTGTATCTCCTTAAGCCGTCTTCAGTTCGCCAGGCGCTCGGGCTGGTTCAACCACAGGGTAATATGTTTCGTTACGGCGTGCTTTTTGGCATAAACCTTCCGGTGCTTCATAAAGTGGCCCCAGATGCTGATAACGCTGCGCCATTTCGATATAGGCCGCGCTGCCAAGCGTATCCAGCCAGCGAAATGCACCGCCGCGAAAAGGAGGAAAACCAAGCCCGTAAACTAGCGCGATGTCCGCTTCCGCCGGGCTGGCAATAATGCCTTCTTCAAGGCAACGCACTACCTCATTCACCATCGGGATCATCATGCGCGCAATAATTTCATCATCACTGAAAGCGCGCGCCGGTTGGCTGATATCGGCTAACAGAGCGTCGACGGCCCCGTCATTCTCTTTTTTTGGTTTCCCTTTGCTGTCTTCTTTATAGCGCCAAAATCCTAGGCCATTTTTCTGGCCGAACCGGCTGGCGTTAAAAAGCGCATCCACGGCGTCTCGATACGTTTTTTGCATGCGCTGGGGGAACCCGCTGGCCATCACCGCCTGAGCGTGGTGCGCCGTATCAATACCGACGACGTCCAGTAAATAAGCTGGGCCCATGGGCCAGCCAAACTGCTTCTCCATCACTCTGTCTATGTTGCGGAAGTCGGCGCCATCGCGCAGTAATTGACTAAAGCCGGAAAAATAGGGAAACAGAACGCGGTTAACAAAAAATCCCGGGCAGTCATTTACCACGATAGGCGTTTTACCCATTTTGCTGGCCCAGGCGACGATCTTGGCGATAGTTGTTACCAACGGTGCAAAACTGATCCACCCCAGCGGTTGAAAACTGATCCAG
>CALYPF010000061.1 GCA_945271245.1 uncultured Enterobacteriaceae bacterium
GATCAGTTTTCAACCGCTGGGGTGGATCAGTTTTGCACCGTTGGTAACATCTGGATCTAATGCTTCCTGAGGAACGATAATATTTAGTGTTCCGGTAGAAGGGTCCGGTTCCAGCGTAAACTGGGGCCATACCTCCCGAAGGTCAAAACATACATCCGCCGCTTTACCCTCTTTCGGTACGCCTGGCGGTACCTTTAAACCCGCACGGCGCAGCAGACCGGCGTCGGGACAAAGCTGCCCCTCGTGATTGAAAAGCGCGCTGTATTTCCCGCGCTTTGCTCCATTGACTGAAAGCATCACCATATTTTTACCGGCGAGAAAAGTTGCGCCCAGACGAAATTGTTTGGCCAGTTCAGGATCAATGCCCTGCGCCCGCAGCGCCGCCTCGTCAAAAATCACCTCTTCCGCCCCTGCGGCAGATAATGAAATAGCGTTACAGAGTACGGCAATCGCTGTCATCGTAGTGGCGATACGTCGTTTAGAACGAGAGCGTGAGCGCTTGCCGAGCTTTGTGGCTTGAGTAGGTAACATTAAAGACACGCCGATCTCCCGAGAACATCAGTACTGTCGGGAATATCCCGAATAATAAGCGATAACGCAGAATGTCATTCCGAAAGAGAGTCGGGGAAATGCCGGGATAAACGCACACAATAATAATTTTCTCGTAATGCGCTCAATCTGAAAGAAATAAGAGAAAAATGTTTCATATGACAATCCTTTGCTATTAGGACAAACATCCCTTGCCTCCGATCGAATCAGGTTTATGCGCCGCGCTATTCCATTGCTGCGAATAAACCGCGAGGCTGTGATTATTTATTTAGCGGAGCATCCCAGGTATCTACTGAAAAACCCCATGTTGTTGCGGGAGAGATACGCACCTGAGTTGCACCTGAAACACTTTTATTTCCCTGCTTAGTCAGCGTTAAATGCTCACCGGGCAGAACATACGATTGGGCCAGGATCCAGTGGGTATTATCCGGCAGCGTTTGCACTGACTGCGCCAGACGAACTACATAAGGCGACGAATTAGTTACGGTCATCGTGTCACCTTTTAATTCCCACTTTAAGCGTTTCCAGGGAGCCTCATCGCGCGCCAGGCCTGCTGGACGAATAATCACGGGTAAATTTTGGCTGATGCTCATTCGCACCTGATTTTTATCTTTATTTTGCGGCGGTACACCGTTGAAGGTTACGCGACGCAGCCGTTCAGTTTTAAGCGGAGTTTTAGACGCCAGAATGAAGCGGACCTTTTGCGTTTTTCCGCCATCAACGCGAATCGCCGGCGGTGTTACCAATAATAATTTTTCAGTATCGCCAGGAAGATCCTTAATACTGGTAACCAGCAGCAGCGGCTGGGGATCGGTATTCGTGATATTCATAGACGCTTCGCCTTCCGACGCTTCTACAATTACTACAGATGTTTCTGGCACCATTCCGGACGCACTAACACCCGCAGAAAAAAGAGAAAGTGAAGACAGACATACCCCGCCTAACAGGGAATAAGAAAATTTCTTTATAGATAACATAGTTAGTACCCAAACTTTATACTTGAGGGAAATCGGCACAAAACAAAGCGAATCTCAGCCATTTATTAGGATTTACTCGCCCGCGGCTGTGTGTAACATCGCCCGGAACCGAAGATAAATTGAATCCTAATAGCCATGATTTCATTACCAGTTCTTGGGTACTTTTAACGTTAAAGTTCTTCATTGCCACGCGTTTATAATTGCTAACCACTTTCACACTAACATGGTTAATTTTTGCAATTTCACGTGGAGAAAAACCCGCCAGTAACAATCCTAAAGTGCCTTTAACTGATAATGGTAAATTACGCTTACGTATTTGGTGGACAGAAGAACTATAATCGTCCTTCCCGGAATAGAGTTCCTCAATGACAAGCCGAAGCTTTTCCTTAATTACCGTGACGGGTAAAGAGGCATTGATAATAAAGTTTTGATTAAACCCCGGTACATCAGAGAAAATACGCTGGTGTACATCTGAACCGAAAATCACGCAGGGCTTATATACTGAGCGATTTTGGATAAAAAGAGCAATATCGACAAGCGTGTTACCGGTAAATACCCATATATCAGGAAACAGATCTGTTTCTCTTTCCTGGCATGAAAATTCCTGCATAATCTCATTAAATACTTCAGTAACGCCGATTGCAAACAGCGCATCTTCACCAAAAATATTTAAAGAATTTGATATATTGGTTGCGTATTCCATTACAATTCCCCTGTATTTCAGCATGCTCCATCTCTATGCTTCAGATAGATAATCTTATAGAAATAACAGCTTAGTTTTTAAAATTAATAATTCATTCCAGGATTAATTAAATACACTTCAAGTAATTAGTATAATTAAGAATCAATTAATTAGAACATAGTAGAATAAGAGGATATCAATACGATTACTGGTATTTGACATACATATTCCTTAATACACAACCAGATATCCCTGTTTGCGAATGTCCTAATTCTTAATCACTTTCCTAATTCTTAAAAGATGTTTTTACCGTTTAAACGCGCCTTGCGCAATAGTTAAAATCTATCATTGGTTTGTATTCTATCGATGTTACCGATCTGTTTCACACGTTTAAGCATGTTAAGATCTATAACAATCCTTTCTTATCGCCGTTTCTCTATAAAAAACAAGTCATCTTTACTTAACGTAGACAAAACGCAGATAGAACCCTGTTGATGCAGTGAAGCAAGGCAAAAGAATTAATCGCACGGCGCCGGAAATTTTGGTTTATCAAAAATGGCGACTAAAAAAGATATTCCCTTGCATATGGATTATTCCTATATAAATTACATCTTAGGATTTTTCACACAACCACACACCATATAAATTAAAATGTAACACCCATCCTTTTACAAAACGAAAATTCCTACTTAATTTAACCAGTAAATACTTAGACAGTTTCTTAGATAAGTTCATTGTCACCGCGATTGCTTGTGAACATCGTGTAAACTAAGATTTTTCCCTCAATTTGTTCTGGCTCGCTGAAAAGTCTACGCCGCCAAAAGATGTTTCTTATTTCGACATACAATTCGGCTTTAAATGAGATAAATCCATCCTCTATCGTTTTAGGCGGCCTTACAGTAAAACCACAAAGCTAAAAAGGATAAGGCCCAAGTAATTGCTTATCTTCATTGACACTTTTTTACAGCAAATCCGTTACGCCAACTGCTTTTTAACGATTTTTATACACACAAACACATTACATCTGTCTATTTTATAACCTGATATAGCTTATGTTATGAGTAATATTACGATGTTTATAAGAATCACCAGGGAACTTTTTCAGTTAAAAACCAGATTATTCATCACATCTTTGACTCAAAAAATAGCACAAAATGACAAATCAAACGGGGTTAATCCTAGCTCATCAACCGTCATGACTCTGATTTTTCCGTATCAGACGAAGCCTGTAAGATACACGGTGAGGTCTCAGGAAGCCCGCACCCTAAGAAAAAATGAGCGCAGATAAGGATAAAAAAGGTCGCCAAACCTATAAAAAGATATATGGTGCGGTCTATGTTAGACACATGCATAAATCACAAAGATATGCATGCAAGTAAAATGAAGGGAAATAATGAAAATCGAGCGTTATTTTTCTCTTTTTACTCTATGCCACAGGCGGGCAGGGATGGTGCTTAGTACAAAAAACAGTCATGAAACGATAAATATATCGCTCCGCCGGTCACACCTCTTAGCGGCCGCCCGCTACGGTAAGTGAATTAACTAACCCTGCCCAGACACATCCAGCAAATCTGTAGTGCCCTTTTATCACCCCGGAGCTGGCTCCGGGGTGATAATCGTCAAAGCCTGACTAACCGCGCGCGCTCTCACGTAGCCGGGTCTTTAGTTTGTGATATTCATCAATTACAAACTGCTCTGCCGCACGCTGATCGACGATAGGTTCTACACGCACAGCGCAATATTTAAACTCCGGCGTTTTTGTGATGGGACTGAGATTCTCAGCCACCAGCTCATTACAGGCGCCAATCCACCACTGATACGTCATATACACGGCCCCCTGGTTAGGACGATCGCTCACCTGTGCGCGGGTAATAACTTTCCCCTTGCGTGAGCATACCCACACCAGAGCTTCATCCTCAATCCCCAGCCGACGCGCATCCTGCGCGTTTATCTGCGCATAGCCTGGCTCGTCGGCCAGTGCGGCCAGCGCGGCGCAATTCCCGGTCATAGAGCGACAGGAGTAATGCCCCACCTCACGCACGGTTGAAAGCACCATCGGGTACTCCTGCGTAAGCCTGTCCAGCGGCGGCGCCCAGTCGCAGGTAAAAAACTGCCCCAGCCCGTTTGGCGTTGAAAAGCGCTCTTCAAATAGATAGTCCGTCCCCTGGTCGCTCTCCTGAGTATCGCAGCAGGGCCACTGGATATAGCCAAGTTCCCCCATTTTTTCATAAGTAGCGCCGTAAAAATCCGGGCACAATCCGCGCAGCTCATCCCAAATCTCTTGGGTGCAGGTATATTGCATCGGATACCCCATGCGGCTCGCAATTTCGCTGATAATCTGCCAGTCAGTTTTCAGATCCCAGCGAGGTTCAACTGCTTTAAAAAAGCGCTGGAACCCCCTATCTGCCGCGGTATAAACCCCTTCGTGCTCGCCCCAGGACGTAGAAGGCAAAATCACATCGGCGACCGCTGCGGTTTTCGTCATAAAAATATCCTGCACGATAACCAGTTCCAGCGCGTCAAATGCCTGCCGCACTGCAGAAAGCTCCGCGTCAGTTTGCAGCGGGTCCTCACCCATAATATAGGCAGCGCGCACTTCGCCATGCTCTACGCGGTGAGGCAATTCACTGATGCGGTAACCGGGATGCTCAGGCAGTGAATCGACGCCCCAGGCCTGCGCGAACTTTTCCCGATGCTCAGGAACCGAGACATATTGATAGCCCGGATAAGTATCCGGCAGCGCGCCCATATCGCAGGCGCCCTGCACATTATTCTGACCGCGTACCGGGTTAACCCCCGCACTGGGCTTGCCTAAATTGCCGGTTAGTAGCGCCAGGCTTGTCAGCGACCGTACGGTTTCCACCCCCTGGTAAAATTGCGTAACGCCCATTCCCCACAGGATTGCCGCACTTTTGGCCTGCGCATACATACGCGCCGCCTGGCGAATTTCCTGCGCGCTAACGCCGGTAACCTCTTCCACCGCCTCCGGGGGATAACCTGTAACAATCTTACGGTATTCTTCAAACCCCTCGGTACGCGCCGCCACAAAGGCGCGATCGTATAGCCCTTCTTCAAGAATGACGTAACCCAGCGCGTTTAGCAGCGCAATATTTGAGCCATTGTTAAGCGCCAAATGCATATCAGCAATACGCGCGGTTTCAATCTTGCGCGGATCGCAGACGATAATTTTCGCCCCTTTTTGCTTCGCTTTAATCACGCGATTCGCCACAATCGGGTGCGAATCCGCCGGGTTATAGCCAAAAATAAAAATCAGATCGGCATTCTCAATGCCGACAATCGAATTACTCATAGCGCCATTTCCAACCGACTGGTGCAGACCTGCAACCGAGGGGCCGTGACAGACGCGTGCGCAGCAGTCGACGTTATTGGTACCTACCACCGCGCGCGCAAATTTTTGCATAATATAATTAGTTTCATTGCCGGTACCGCGCGAGGAGCCAGTCGTCATAATGGCATCTGGCCCGTATTGCGCTTTAATCGCGCTCAATCGGTCTACCACATAGCCCAGCGCCTCATCCCAGGAAACGGCCTCCAGCCTGCCACCGCGTTCGCGACGAATCATTGGGGACTTTAAACGCGGCGTCAGTATTTGCGTATCATTAATAAAATCCCAGCCGTAATACCCCTTCAGGCACAGCTCGCCCTGATTAGTTTTCCCCTGTGCCGCTTCGGCACGGATAACTTTTCCGTTATCCACCACCAGATTGATTTTGCAACCCGATGCGCAGTAGGGGCAAACAGTGACGACTTTCTTCATCCGTACAAACTCCCGTTGATAGCCCAAAACTCAATACATAACGGGATAATGCACAAAGTATGCCATTTCATAACATGACAGACAGAAGGCGGCTTATAAGGCATATCCGGTATTGAATGTCTTCTCTCTCGACATAAATGACGTGACGAACGGGTCTCATGAATGACGTCGGTCATTAACGCACGGTTAATGCGTCATACGCTTTACGCCGGTAGTTAATAAAAGAAATTAGCCAGCACGCCAGAAATAACCCCACCACCAAAAAACCCGCGTTGCCAAGGCGGTCATTTAACGCTGCAACGATGCGCCATATACCGCCCTGCAATTTGAATTTATCCATCATCAGGCCGAGTGCTTCCAGTCCACCGATAACCAATGCCACGATCACAGAAGATCCGGTAATCGTCATATTGTAATAAAGCTTACGCTGCGGCTTACTGAACGCCCATCCATAGGCACCGACCATAATCAAATTATCAAGCGTATCGACCAGCGCCATACCGCTGGTAAACAGCAGTGGAAATACCAAAATAGACCATACCGACATCCCGCTGGACGCGCTGGCGGCAGAAATACCCAGCACGCCAATTTCAGTGGCGGTATCAAAGCCTAGCCCGAATAAAAAACCCACCAGATACATATGCCAGCTGCGGCTCACCAGCCTAAACGCCGGGCGAAATACCCTATTCATGATGCCGCCGCCGGGCGGCGTATCGGCTATCACGCGCTCTCCCCGCTTCATATGGTTAAACGACTGCCACACGCCGTGCAGAATCACTAAATTCACCAGCGCCATCGCCAGTAAAAAGAAGGCGGATACGGCGGTACCGATAGCGCTACCGGTCTTATGAAACCAGTCCATATGGTGACTAAACGCGGTAGCGGTCGCAGCGATGGCTATTGTCGCCAGCACCACAATGGTAGAATGCCCCAGCGAAAACCAGGCTCCAACGCCGCAGGGCCGCAGTCCCTGCTGCATCATCTTACGCGTCACATTATCAATAGCTGCAATGTGATCCGCGTCGACCGCATGGCGCAGCCCATAGCACCAGGCCAGCAGGCTGGCGGCCATTAAGGTGGAGCTTGCGGAAAATAGATGTACGGCCAGTCCCCACGCGGCCAAATTCATCACCACCAGAAACACTATCAGCAACGCCGCTCGCGGCTGGCGCTGAAAAAAAAGAATGAGCATCGCTATGCCTCTTATTATCTAGGAGAATGTCGCAGCGGCGATCGCCGCTTGCCCCAGGGAAAGTGCGCCATCGCCAGCGGGCAGCCGGAACGGCATAAGCACATGAAAATCACGCAGCCAAAAACGCAGCCGCGCGCGTAATAGTCGATTATTTATCACGCCACCGGCGCACACGATGGTCTCAATCTTACGCAGGCGCGCGTGGCTGGCGGCTAAGTTCGCCAGGCCTCGCGCCAGCGCATCATGAAACGCCCATGCGCGCTGGGCATTGCCGGCCTGCCAGCCAAACCAGCCATCCCAGAATTCCATCATGTCCAGCTCGCCGCAGCGTAACGTGAGCCTGAGAGGATGTTTATCGGGCGGCGGTGCGCTAAGCGCCAGCGCCTCAAGCCGGCAGCCCGCCTCACCCTCATAGCTCATGCGGTCAGGCGCACAGCCCAGCGCTGCCGCCACGGCATCAAAAAGTCGCCCGGCAGATGAAGCCCGCGGCGCATTTACGCCGCGGGCAATAGCTCTGGCCAGAGGCTGCCAGCAGCGATCCTTTAGTACCGCTGCCTGCGGCAGCGTCTGCCAGTACGGTACAAACGCCAGCCACTGGGCCAGCAAATTTCGCCACGGTTCCCTGGCGGCAGCATCTGCACCGGGCAGCGCAACCGGTGGCAGGCCGCCAAGCTTTTCGCAGGCGCGATAATTTACGCGCAAACACTCGCCGCCCCATAATTCGCCACTTTGTCCGTAGCCGATGCCATCCAGCGTCAGAGCGATGACATCACCGGCGTCACGTGGCCAGCCGTGCTCGACCAGGCACGCCGCCGCGTGCGCATGATGGTGTAAAACGCGATGCAGTGGCAACGGCAGGTCTTCACCAAACCGCGTGGTACGATAGCCAGGGTGCGCATCAACCACTACCCCCTGCGCAGAAAACTGCCAAACGTCTTGCCAGTGCGCCAGCGCCTGTTTCCACTGTGAAAAAACGGCCTCTTCACTGAGATTGCCAAAATGCTGGCTCAGCAACGCCTGACCGTCGCGCACCAGACAAAAAGTATTTTTCAAGTCTCCCCCCAGGCAAAGCAGCGCCGGTGAGTGCTCAAATCCCGGCGGCAGCGACAGCCTGTCAGGGACGAATCCACGCGCTCGCCGTAACATCTCTCCGCCGGTGCCTAATACTGAATCATCCATGCGCTGAACAATATCCCGGTCATGGTCCAGCCAGCCGTCGGCAACCCCGGAAAGCATTTGCTGCGCCTGAGCGTTACTTAGCGCCGGAGGGTGGCCGCTCAGATTACCGGACGTCATCACCAGCGGGCGCGCCAGTGCCTGCGACAATAAATGCTGCAGCGGATTTGACGGCCGCAGTACGCCCACCTCCACCAGTCCGGGCGCAATTGCTTCACAGAGCGACAGCCATCGTTTATTGACCAACACAATAGGCGCTGCCGGGCTATTAAGCAGCGTTCTGGCCCAGGTGGGTAAGCATTGAATATCCTTGTCAGGTAGCATAACTGCCAGCGGTTTAGTCGGACGTTGTTTTCGCAGCCGCAGCCGCTTCACCGCGCGCTCATTCAAGGCATCACAGGCAAGATGAAAACCGCCTAACCCTTTGATGGCCAAAATCTCGCCGCGGGCCAGCGCCGCTATCGCCGCCTGCAGCGCCGCCTCTTTATTAAGGGATTCATCGCCCTGCTGCCAGCTCAACTGCGGTCCACACTGCGGACAGGCGATAGGCTGAGCGTGAAAACGGCGATCCGCAGGGTTTTGATATTCCGCGTCGCACGCCGCACAGAGTGGAAACGCAGCCATACAGGTCAACGGGCGGTCATACGGCATAGCGCGAATAATCGTGAAGCGCGGCCCGCAGTGCGTGCAATTAATGAAGGGATAGCGGTAGCGCCGCTGCTGTGGGTCATTCATTTCTCTGAGACACTCAGGACACGTTGCCGCATCCGGCGCTATCTGGGTCGCCATTTCCCCGTGAGCGCTGGCGCGAATAGTAAACCCCACCGGCACCGTCGCCCAGCCCCAGGGGGCTTCATATATTTCGTCAATACGCGCGAGCGGCGGCACTTCAGCCAGCAAACGCGCCTTTAACGCCGCCGCGTCTCTATCGACACGAATAAGGACGCCTTCACCGTCATTACAGACGTCACCGTTTAGCGTCAACTCCTGCGCCAGTTGCCACACCCAGGGGCGAAACCCAACGCCCTGAACCTTACCGCGAACGCGCAGCAGCGTGCCCGTATGTTCCATAGCAGTCCGTATCAATAGTAAAATGCGTCGTAACCCGATGGCTGGGCGCGTGAATACAGAGCGCGGTTATTTCCGCCATATTCGCACCAATCATCCCGCAAGAAAAACATTAGCAACGCCGCCTTATAGCGCCAGCGTCGGGGCGCTATCCAACGCCGCGCGCCGGCGTTTATCCCGGCTCAATTGTTCGAGCCGATCGCGATCGACGCAGACAATGGCATTTGTCGGGCAGGCGTCGATACAGGCAGGGCCTTCCGCCCGGTGGTGGCACAGGTCACATTTATTGGCTTCAGCCTTTTGCGCAATAACATTAAGAGCGGCGCCGCTGCTGCGCACTACGGGCCGCACCACGACCTCCATTGCGCCATAAGGACACGCCACTACGCAGGTCTTACAGCCAATACAGCGCTCCTGATGCACATGAACAAAATCGCCGTTGCGGGTAATGGCGCCATTGGGGCATACGCGGGCGCAGGGAGCATCTTCGCACTGGCGGCACATTGTTGCGGTGGATACGTCAACGCCTTTAATGACATGAATTCGCGGCTGGAAACTTTGCGGCGTGATTGCCGAGCAGTCCTGAGCCTCATGGTGAGATACCACACAGGCCACTTCACAGGTACGACAGCCAATGCACTTACTGGCATCGGCGAAAATAAAACGGTTCATTCCGTTCTCCGGCAGTCATTTTTTACTACACGGTGCCATACATAAAACGTGCCAGTTTTTATATGATTTAAAATCAATTAGTTAATTAATGAAAATGATTGCACTTGCCTGCCATCGACATTTATGACGATATGCGTGACTCTCTGGCGGTACTGTCGGGATCGCGGCCACTGCTCTGTGACGCCGTCACTGATAAGTTATCTGCCGCTATCTGGCCGGCGGCGGTTAGTTTTCCCTGACAAAAGCAGGTATTCCAAGCCGCCAACTCGCCCCGCTGTAGCACCAGCCAGCGCAAGTAGCAGTGATAACCGCGCTCGCTGAGCGTAGTTTTGAATTTATAGTGCCGGTATGCCTGGCTCCGGCCCTTAAAGCATACTGAAACGCCCGGGCGCCTCTCTCTCAGCAAGGCTCGCGTGAAGCTGCTCGACGGCGGCGATGACCGCCGGCGTCATCGGATAATAAAACCCCACAATATCGGGCTGAATTCCAAGGAAAATAGTCTCCTCAACGTCACCCTGAAGCTGATCTATTAAATAATTGAGTGGCATATTGTGAGTGGTCATCATAAACATTTCCGCGATATCCTCTGGGTTAATACGCCTGATAGCACCAGGCTCCAGCCCCATATCGGTAGCATCCACAATTACCAGGCGCGAAGGGCGCAGCTCGCGAATGGCAGCAATGTCGTTTTCCGGAGCGCTTCCACCGTCAAATACAATCCACTCGCCGCGCGGTGACTGCCGACAGCGCTCGGCCAGTAGCGGCCCCGCGCCGTCGTCTCCCATCATGCTATTGCCTACGCACAGCAATACGTCAGCCATGCTGCCTCCTGACCATCAGGTAAATCGCATTTTCGCGGTGAATATTGTGCAGCATATCCAGTAGCCGCCGACTCCAGGTTTGCTGCTGCGCGCTCTGGCTTTCAATAGCCTGGCTAAACGCACCTGCCAGCATCGCTGCGTGCGTAATATCGATAATTATCTCGCCATAGCGCGGCACGCCTTCCATTTTGCGCCGCGCCTCGCTTCCCGGCGCCAGTGTAGCAATCCATTTCAGATAATCCTGCCACGGGCAGCTCAGCGCCGCCTCCAGACAATCAATCACCCCCAAATGATGACCTATCGCCAGACCGTAATAGATAACCTGCTGCGCCTGCGGCGGCGTTTCGTCGTTCTGATCGACAAATTTACGGCTTAGCTGGCTAAACACAACGCATTCGCTCACCGGAAACGCTCCCGCTCAACGATAGCGCGCAGGCTGGCAACGATTTCATTCAGGCGCGGATCGCCTTCTTCCGCCAGCCAGCGTGCAATGCTCTCCTCCCCGCATTGGGTATGGCGCATAAAGGTATCGGCTATCTGGCGGCCATAGCGATACCCCGCCAGCCGGCGCGCCGCGCTGTGGATACGCGCTCGCAGCGGCTGCAACATTTCCGGATGCAGTATCTCTGCGGGCTGATTGTCCTGCTCTCCTGGAACGCGCGCGTGGATTTTTTGCTCCAGCAGGCCGAGCGCCATCGCAAAGCCATACAGCGTGGCGGCCGGCGTCGGCGGGCAGCCGGGAATGTAAACATCTACCGGCACGATGGCATCTGTTCCGCCCCACACGCAGTAAAGGTCGTGAAAAATACCGCCCGAATTCCCGCAGGCACCGTAAGAAATACAAATTTTCGGATCGGGCGCGGACTCCCATGCGCGCAGCGCCGGCGCGCGCATGGCCCGGGTTACCGCGCCGGTGAACAGCAAAATATCCGCATGACGCGGCGAAGGCACCACTTTAATGCCAAAGCGCTCAGCGTCGAACACCGGCGTCAGCGCGGCAAAAATTTCAATTTCACAGCCGTTACAGCCGCCGCAGTCAACGCGATACACATAGGCCGAGCGCTTAATACGCTGGAGCAATGACGCCTTCATCCGCGCTATTGATTCATCCACCGCCACCGGCCGCGGTATTCCGCGCTCATCCCGGGGGCTCCATATTTCACTCATTACACCGCCTCCTTCATACCGCGCATTAAATTGACTTTATCTGACGGCACTATACCCCGGCGACGCTTGCATTCCGGGCAGGTCTCAAAATCTGCACGATGCTTTTCAGCCCAAGCGTCGCCGTTATGCCTGAGCAGCGCAATCACATAATCAATCTCTTTTTGTACCGCATAAGGCCGCTGACAAACGCGGCAGCGGCACACCTCAAAGCGCGCCTGCTGCAAAAAGTCGTCTTTACATCCCACCGCCAGCTCATACTCCTGAGACAGGCTAATTGCCGCCGTCGGACACACCTCTTCACAGCGCCCGCAAAAAATGCAGCGACCAAGATTAAATTGCCACGCCAACTGATACTCACCCGGCTCGACCGTCACCGTTAACGCATTCGAGGGACAGGCATTAACGCAGGCGGCACAGCCAATACACTGCTGCGGACGATGTATCGGTCTGCCACGGAAATTTTTGTCAACCGGCACCGGCGTTAGCGGCCAACGTTCGGTTACGACGCCGGTTTTCAGCGCTTTTTTTAGAAATTTAAACATACGGACTCCGATGCCCTGCCCGGTGATATCGTCAGCGCAGGGCAATATCACTATTTAAGCGGTGAGTTTTTGCGCTCAAGGCTATAGCGCTCCAGCTCTTTATACGGCACAACCTGGCTTTTCTTCTTCCTGACGTCGACTATCGTCATACGGTCAGTACAGGAATAGCAGGGGTCGAGGCTGCCGATAATCAGCGGCGCGTCGGACACCGTATTGCCCCGTAACATGTAGCGCAGCGTCGGCCAGTTCGCGTAGGTTGCGGCGCGGCAGCGCCAGCGCCACAGCTTCTGATTGTCGCCGGTCATACTCCAGTGAATATCGTCCCCGCGCGGCGCTTCGCTAAAACCAAGCGCAAAGCGATGAGGAATATAAGTAAATCCCTCTACCATTAGCGGTCCGCCAGGCAGGTTATCCAGGCCGAAATCAATCATATTCAGCGCGGTAAATACCTCATTAATGCGCACCTTCAGGCGTGATATCACATCGCACCCCTGTTCACTGTGCACCGTCATCGGCAGCAGACCGTAACCGGCAAACGGATGGTCGGCGCGGGTATCGCGCGCATGACCGCTGGCGCGTACCATCGGCCCGACATTGCTAAAGTCGCGGGCGATTTGCGGATCGAGACGGCCAATACCGACGGTGCGCTGCTCTATGTTCGGCGTACTTAGCAGGATCTCGACTAAATCCTGCACTTCACGCCGCATTTGCTGCGCGAGCTGCCGGGTTTGCGTCATATCGTCTTTCAGCAAATCGCGTCGGATACCTCCAATCAAATTTAAGCCGTAGGTTTTACGCGCCCCGGTCAGAATTTCCGCCATCTTCATAGAGGCCTCACGCACGCGGAAAAACTGCATAAAACCGGAGTCGAAGCCGACAAAGTGGCAGGCCAGCCCCAGATTCAGCAGGTGGGAGTGCAGGCGTTCGACCTCCAGCAAAATGGCGCGGATCGCCTGCGCACGCTCAGGTACCGGGATCGCCATCGCGTTTTCTACCGAGCTGGCATACGCCGTGCTATGGGCAAACCCGCAAATACCGCATACCCTGTCGGAGAGAAAAGTCACTTCGTTATAGCCCATGCGCGTTTCCGCCAGTTTCTCCATGCCACGGTGCACATAAAAAAGCCGATAGTCCGCGTCAATAATATTTTCGCCGTCAACAAACAGGCGAAAATGCCCGGGTTCATCCGACGTAATGTGTAATGGCCCAACGGGCACTACATTATTCTTTTTATCGCCCAGTTCGTTGATAAACGTATATGTTTCACTGTCCGTGGTCGGCGCGGGCCGCTGGCGGTAATCCATACTATCTTTACGCAGCGGATACAGGTCGTCCGGCCAGTCGTCCGGCAGCACAAGACGGCGCTCATCGGGTAATCCGACCGGGATCATTCCGTACATATCCCGCACCTCGCGCTCGCCCCACACGGCGGCCGGCACCCGCGGCGTTACCGAGGGAAATTCCGGGTTATTCGCATCGACGTCCACGCGCACGGTCAGCCAGCATTTAACCTCCCGCTCCATTGACAGCACGTAATACAGTCCATAGCTGCCGCATAACTGACGCTCGTCATTGCCAAACAGAACCGATAGCCATCCCCCCTGCTGGTAATACAGATATTCCACTATCTCCGGCAGCGCATTGAGCTTCACCGTCACGGTCAACTGATCCTGAGTTTGCCATGCAGCGTCCAGCACAGCGCCCGGAAACTCCTGATATAGCGCACTGAGATAACATTGACCTCTTTTTTCTTCAGACATAGCTACCACTCTACAATCACGCCGCCAGCAAGGAGACGAATGCTAAAAAAGCGAGCCCGAAACCGGCCCAGGTAATCCGCGAGACTGCGTTAAAGCGCAGGCGCGCCATACTATTCTCAAATAACGCGACAATAAGCACGCCCAGTAATAGCTTTGCCAGCGCAACCGCCAGCCCCAGCAGCAGCCCCGGTGCAGAAAACTGCGTCATTTGACCCCAAGGGACAAACACGCCGATAAACATCTGTAAAACCACTATCTGTTTTAAACTAATGCCCCACTTCAGCGCCGCAAACCCGGCACCGCTGTATTCAGTGAGCGGTCCTTCCTGAAGCTCCTGCTCCGCCTCGGCTAAATCAAACGGCAGCTTGCCCATTTCAATAAAGGTGGCAAACGCACAGGCGCACAGCGCCAGCGTCAAAGGCAAACTGCGGGCCAGCGGCCAGTGATACACGGTCATCGCAATCTGACTAATATGCGTGGTTCCCGCCATACAGGCGACGACCCACAGCCCCAGTAGCAGTATTGGCTCCACCAGCGCGCCCAACATCGCCTCGCGGCTGGCACCAATACCGGTAAACGGGCTGCCGGTATCCAGCCCGGCGATAACAAAGAAAAAACGCGCGACGGCAAAGAGATAAATAAGCGTAATGACATCACCCAGCGGCGGCAGCGGAGAAGCAACGCTCACCACCGGCAGCGCGCTGGCGATAACCAGCATTACGCCTGTCAGGACAAATGGCATTACGCGAAATACCCACCCGGACGCCGCTGGTGCCACGCTCTGGCGCGAGAGCAGTTTTAATAAATCCCGGTACTCCTGCAGCACGCCGGGGCCGCGTCGGTTGTGCAATCGCGCGCGCGCGGCGCGCGTCACCCCGGAAAACAGCGGCGCGAGGGCAAACAGCGCCAGCGCCTGAACGAAAGCTACTATCCACATCATCGTTAAGCTCCTTGCGACATCACAACCACCGCCAGCGTCGCCAGTTCGATAAACGCCAGGCGCTGAAAAACAGCGGCGGTGCGCTCACACTGCCAGCCAGGCAGCAACCGTACAGGATTCAGGTAACTCCTGAGACGAAGTAACGGCGCAAAGGCCTGTTTCACCGGCTGAGCAAAACCCTTCGCGGTTATCACCATTGCAGGCTCGTGCTCATATCCACAGGCCCAGGCGCTGCCGCGCCTGCGGTTCGGCAGACGATCGCCCTTGAATACCATCATGATGATGACCGGCAGCAGAGGTGCGGCGAATAAAAGCAGGGCTATCAGCGGCGGCGAAACGATACTGCCGCCGCCTGCAATCGGCATATAGGGAGCAATTAATGGCAACACCCACGGCGCTCCCACGCCGCCCGCCACGCAGCAAAGCGCCGCCAGCGCGACGGTCAGGCTCATCAGGCGGGGCGCCGGGCGCGCGCGTTCGGCCTCCGGCGTGCGTGGCGCGCCCAAAAAGGTGACGCCATAGACCTTAGCCATACACATCACCGCCAGCGCCCCGGTGAGCGCCAGCCCGACCGCCAGCAGCGGCCCCAGCAGGCGCGCCATCCATGCGCTTTGCTGGCTTATTTGGAAAAAAGCCTGATAAATCACCCATTCGCTGGCAAAACCATTCAGCGGCGGCAGCGCCGCCATCGCCATCAATCCCGTCAACATCGCCAGCGAAATAAGCGGCATGACTTTCCCCACTCCGCCTAATTTTTCAATATCCCGGTGTCCGGTGCGCAGCCACACCGCCCCAGCGCCGAGAAATAACGTGGTTTTAAACAGTGTGTGATTAATCAGGTGGTACAGGCCGCCCGCCAACCCCAATGCCGCCAGCAGCGGATTGTGCAGCGCAACGCCGCATATCCCGGCGCCCAGACCCAGCATAATAATTCCAATATTCTCCAGCGTGTGATACGCCAGCAGGCGTTGGATATTATGTTCCATCAGCGCATAGAGCCCGCCAATCAAGGCCGTCAGCATGCCGAACATCAGCAGGACGATGCCCCACCACAGCGGCGGCTCGCCGCCACACAGCGACAGAGAGGCAATGCCGAACAGACCGACTTTCATCACTACGCCGGAAAATAGCGCCGCCGCAGGGGCATCCGCCTGGGCGTGCGCCTGCGGTACCCAGCCGTGCAGCGGAATGATACCCGCCAGCAGGCCGAATCCCGCCGCTCCGAGGCACCATATATCCCCGCCCAGGGCAATATGCTCTGCGCTTAGCCGCATCAGATCCAAAGTGTGGTAGCGATACCACAAAATAGAGCCGGTTAGCGTCAATAGCAGCGTTCCCAGACGTCCCAGCGCAAACCACAATTTTCCCGACGCGTGATTGCCGGTCAGGCAAACGCCGCACAGCGCCATAATCTCTGCCGTCGCCACCGTGACGGCAAAGTTTTGCGCTGTCACCGCCCACACGGCAGCGGCTAGCAAAAGATTCACCAGTGGCCCGCTGCGCTTCACCTGTGAGCGCCGCAGCCAGGCTATCTGATACATTCCAACCAGTAACGCGCACAGCCCGAAGGCGACAAGCCACACCCCGTTGACGGCGGTCAGTTGAACAGCCAGCCGCGGCCACGCCAGCGTATCTCTGAGCGCCGCCTGCGCCGACATTGTTAGCGCCAGCGCGCCAGCGGCGGCGGTAAACGCTCCCGCCGCTGCGGCACCGGCTCCGGCTAGCGCAGCGCTCAGCGGGCGGTAACGCCAACTTAGTAACGCCAGCAGCGCGCTCAGCAGATAACCCGTCGATGCCAGATTTAGATAAGAGACAGCATTCATTGCGCTTCCTCACGATGCGACTGCAATAGCGAAATTTCATCGGGCTCCCGGTGCGCGGTCAGCTCGCGCTTGCGCCTACTGGCGCGCGCGATATCACGGTTTTCAACCGTGCGCAGCGCTCCGGTCGGGCAGGTTCGCACACAGGCGGGGCCGGATTTATCAAAGTGGCACAAATCGCATTTCACGGCGATCGCACGCACGCCGGGCGTCCAGTCCAGAAAGCCGCTGATGCGCGCCGGCGCGGGCGGTGCAGCGGGCGCCATATCGCTATGGCAATGGGCGGGGATCCCCTGTCCGTGGCTGCCAGCAAAATCAATAGCGCCAAATGGGCAGGCGATACCGCATAGTTTGCAGCTCACGCACAGGCTTTCGTTTAACTGGATAGCTCCGTCCCGCCGGTTAATGGCGTTAACCGGGCAGACCTGGGCGCAGGGCGCGTCTTCGCACTGGCGGCATAATAAGGGGGCAGATTCTTTTATCGTGCGCATAATCTTTAGCCGCGGCTGACTTTGCAGCCCCCGCTGGCGGTGCGCGTCAGTACAGGCCGCCTCGCAGGTGCGGCAGCCGATACACAGCGTAGAATCAGCAATTACAAAACGGTTCACCGGGTTTCCTCAGGTGATAGTCATTTTTGACGAAAATGTGTCGCATCGTCATTTTCGACGCGCTTCGACACGTGTTTCAGGCAATGTTTATGCGCCTGGCGGCGAGGTCTGCCGGCGCAGGCGCGTCATAACGCTGAGCCGCCTGCTAGAGCCAGGCGTAAACGCCATTAGGGCACTCAAAGAAATGGGTTTGCACCGATGCCCGGCCATTCAAAGCAATGCGCCCATCTGGCACAGTCGGTTATTTCCCGGCGCGATGTGCCCCCGTTCATCGCGGGCCTCAAGCGCGTACGCGTAGTAGTGGAATGCGTGTCCGTTAAACGCTGGCTTCGGCATGACGCTGACAATGAAGCGCCTGAGAAGCCAAAAGCTCAGCCCTTCGCGGGTGCTGCGCACTATGAGATAAATATCGGCTCGCAAATGCGCAGCCGCCCGCATCAGCGTATTACTGTAGCGGCGCCAAAGATTGTGCGGCGTGCGCTGCCGGTCTGCGATGCACGCAGCCTGAGCGCTTAGTTTAGAAAGTGTCATGAAGTGTACTCACTAAAAAAGTTATCTCCGTAAAGCACTTTCCATGCCAATTTTTATGTTTATGATTTTTAATGATTTAACCAGGGAACTAGTAGATACTCCCGGTTATCGGCCCATCATTTCGTCATCTTTGACTATCTGAATCGCCGCGCAGCGTCGCTGATGCCTGTTCCGAGGCCTTGTTTCAGATTCAGTAGTGGCACTTAACTTGCATACCTCCGATGAGTTTTAAAGAAACGCACGGTGACTTATGCACGAAATTACGCTGTGTCAGCAGGCGCTGACGCTGATTGAGGAGCAGGCGCGCCTGCATCATGCTCGTAAAGTGACCCACGTGTGGCTGCGCGTCGGCGCATTTTCCTGCGTAGAAAGCAGCGCGCTGCAATTCTGTTTCGGGCTGGTTTGCCGCGACACTATCGCCGAAGACTGTGAGCTGCACCTTGAAGAGCAGCAGGCCGAATGCTGGTGCCGGACGTGCTGCGACTACGTGCGTCTGTTAACGCATCGCGTCCGGCGCTGCCCCCAGTGCGGCAGCGCCGACCTGCACATTGTGGCCGACGACGGGCTGCATATCACACGTCTGGAAATTGAACAGGAGTAAATCATGTGTACCACCTGCGGCTGCGCGCAAGGCAATCACGCTATTGAAGGCGATGAAGATAGCTTCCACTCGCCGTTTCGCAGGGCGCCTTTTTCCGCCGCCCCGCGCGCGCCATTCACTGTTCATTCTTTTAGTACGGAACATCCGGCGCGCTGGCAACCTGCGGCGCACAGTCTCGATTATGGCCGCGGCGCGGCGGGTTCACACGCACCGGGCCTGAGCCAGCGTAAAATGGTGGAAATCGAAATGAACGTGCTGGACAAAAACAACCGCATCGCCCGACACAACCGCACGCGATTCGCCGCCCGCAACCAACTGGCGCTCAATTTGGTGTCCAGCCCGGGGTCAGGGAAAACCACGCTGCTGGCCGCCACGCTGATGCGCCTTAAACAGCGCGTCCCGTGCGCCGTTATTGAAGGCGATCAGCAAACAATAAACGACGCGCAGCGTATCCGCGCCACGGGTACCCCCGCTATTCAGGTTAATACCGGCAAAGGCTGCCATCTTGATGCGCAGATGATAGAAGACGCGATGCAGCGCCTGCCTCTTGCCGCAAACGGCATTCTGTTCATTGAAAATGTTGGCAATCTGGTATGTCCGGCGGGTTTTGATTTAGGCGAGCGCCATAAAGTTGCCGTGCTGTCCGTAACGGAAGGCGAAGATAAACCGCTGAAATATCCGCATATGTTTGCCGCTGCTTCTCTGATGCTGTTAAATAAAATCGACCTGCTCCCCTATATCAATTTCGATGTAGACCAGTGCCTGGCTTATGCCCGACAGGTCAATCCAGAAATAGAGATTTTGCACGTTTCTGCCACCGGCGGCGCGGGCATGGATGACTGGCTAACCTGGCTGGAGGCACAGCGATGTGCATAGGCATACCCGGCAGGATTTGCCACATCGCCGGAGACATGCAGGCCAGGGTCGATGTCTGCGGCGTGGTACGCGCAGTCGACCTGACGCTGGTCGGCACCCATGATGAACGCGGCGTCAGCCGGATGGGCCAATGGGTACTGGTGCACGTCGGTTTTGCAATGAGCGTTATTGACGAGGCAGAGGCGCTGGATACGCTGGCTGCGCTGCAGCATATGTATGAGCTAGAGCCAGATGTCGGCCCGCTGCTGTTTGGCGAAGAGGTTCCCGATGCGCTTCGTTGATGAATACCGTAACCCGCAGCAGGTAATGCCGCTTATCGAGGCGCTCTCCGCGCGCGCGCGCGCCCTGCCCTATAACTGCCAGCGACCGCTGCGTATTATGGAGGTCTGCGGCGGGCATACGCATGCCATTTTTAAGTTTGGTCTGGACCGCCTGCTTCCGGAAAATATTGAATTTATTCACGGTCCCGGATGCCCGGTATGCGTGCTGCCGATGGGACGCATAGACGCCTGTATCGATATCGCCTCCCGACCGGAAGTGATTTTTTGCACCTTCGGCGATGCAATGCGTGTGCCGGGCCGCAGCGGATCGCTGCTGAGCGCCCGGGCGCGCGGCGCGGATATTCGTATCCTGTATTCTCCGGCTGACGCTCTGGCTATTGCCCGCCAGAATCCGAACAGAGAAATCGTTTTGTTTGGACTGGGATTTGAAACCACGATGCCCGCAACCGCTGTCACGCTCCAGCGCGCCTGGCGCGAAAGGCTCACAAATTTTACCCTATTTTGCCAGCACATTACCCTGCCGCCCGTGCTGCAGCGCTTATTAACGCTGCCGGATCACGGTATTGACGCTTTCCTGGCGCCGGGCCACGTCAGCATGATAACTGGCACGCACGCCTACGATTTTATCGCCGGACAGTATCGACGCCCGGTGGCAATCGCCGGTTTTGAGCCTCTCGATCTACTGCAAAGCGTGCTGATGCTGGTTTCGCAAAAAATAACCGGAGCCTGCCGGGTGGAAAACCAATACCGGCGCATCGTTCCCGAGGCTGGCAACATTGCCGCACGGCGCGCCATGGATGAAGTATTCGAAGTCAGAGGCGGCGCAGAATGGCGCGGGCTGGGCACTATCGATAATTCGAATGTTCAGCTACGCGGAGCTTATCGTCAGTTCGACGCAGAACAGCGCTTTCACCCTAATGTTCCCGATACCGAGGATAACCCGGCATCGCGCTGCGGCGATGTCCTTACCGGACGCTGTAAACCGACGCATTGCCCGCTATTTGGTACACGCTGTACGCCGCATAACGCATTCGGCGCACTGATGGTATCGTCAGAAGGCGCCTGCAGCGCCTGGTATCAGTATCGAGCTCAGGAGAGTGAAGTATGAAACAGATTACGCTTGCCCACGGCAGCGGCGGCCAGGCAATGCAGCAGTTAATCGATGCGTTATTTATAAGCGCCTTCGCTAACCCTTTTCTCAGCGAACAGGAAGATCAGGCGCGAATTCCGCTGCAGACGCTTACCGGGGCGGGCGACCGTCTGGCATTTTCTACTGACAGTTACGTCATCGATCCTTTATTTTTCCCCGGTGGCGATATTGGGAAACTGGCGGTATGCGGCACCGCGAACGATATTGCCGTTAGCGGCGCGCTCCCCCGCTGGCTATCCTGCGGTTTTATTTTGGAAGAAGGGCTGGAAATAGAAACTCTTGAACGCATCGTGACGAGCATGGCCGCCGAGGCAAAAGCAGCGGGCATCGCTATCGTTACCGGAGATACAAAAGTAGTGCCGCACGGCGCGGCAGATAAGCTATTTATTAATACTTCCGGGCTGGGCAGCATTCCGACTGGGCTAAACTGGGGCGCCCGGCATATCCAGCCCGGAGATATGCTGTTAGTCAGCGGCACGCTGGGCGATCATGGCGCCACTATTCTGAACCTGCGTGAACAACTTGGGCTGGACGGCGACCTGCAAAGCGACTGCGCAATATTAACCCCGCTGATACAAACCCTGGTCGCTTTGCCGGGTGTACGGGCACTGCGCGATGCAACGCGCGGCGGCGTCAACGCCGTAATACACGAATTCGCCGCCGTCTGCGGGCACGGCATTGAGTTACAGGAAACGGCGCTGCCGGTGAAACCGGCAATCAGAGGCGCCTGCGAACTTCTTGGGCTGGACCCCCTCAATTTCGCCAATGAAGGAAAACTGGTTATCGCAGTACAAAGAAATGCCGCAGAGCGGGCGCTTGAAGCGCTGCGCAGCCATCCCCTTGGCCGCAATGCTGCCATTATCGGAGAGGTAACTTCACAGCGCGGCATCAGGCTTAGCGGGCTTTATGGCGTTAAACGCTCGCTGGATTTACCCCACGCAGAGCCTTTGCCGCGTATTTGCTGAGACCGCCATTTTATTACGTTTCACTTTTCTGGATATGAAGCATGTCGTATACCCCCACCAGCGATTTGGGTGAACAAGGTTTGTTTGAAATTACGCGAACGTTGCTACAGCAGCCCGATCTGTGTGCCTTAGCGCAGACGCTGCAAGCGCATCTCCAGCAGTTAGGGCTTGCCGATCGCGTCTCAATTTTGCTATGGCGAGCCGGGCAGCACAGCGTAGGTTTGTTTAGCGCCGATGAACAGGGTCATGACATACGCGTTGAAGATGAAATGCTCTTACCGCACGGCCCACTCCGCCGCACTCTGTCGCGCCCGGATATTCTGTACTGCCGCGCCAGTGAATTCCAGGAGACCTGGCCGCGACTGGCGGCATCACCGCTTTACCCCGGTTTTCACCACTATTGTTTGATGCCGCTGGCGGCGGAAGGTCGCATTTTCGGCGGCTGTGAGCTGCTGCGTATGACCGATACGCCGTGGACAGAAAAGGCGTTTTCCCGCCTGCAAACGCTCACTCAGATAATTGGCCTGGCGGTGGAGCAAATCCAGATGCGGCTCGATAATAGCGACAATTACGCGCTACTGTGCCGCGAGCGCAACGATTTCCGTTTACTGGTCGCCATTACCAACGCGGTGCTCTCGAAACTCGATCTCGACGAACTGGTTACAGAGGTTTCCCGCGAGATCCAGCGCAATTTCGGGATTGATTCCATTAGTATGGCGCTGCGCAGCAACCGCCGCGGAAAATTGCTCATTTACTCTACGCATTATGTAGATAAAGACGCGCCGCTGCACGACAGAAGCGAAGTCGATGAAAAAGACACGCTGTCGGAAAAAGTGATGCGTAGCAAAGAGATGCTATTGCTTAATTTAAACTGCCGCGACGACCATGCACCGTATGAGCGCATGCTATTTGATATGTGGGGCGAACAGGATCAGACCCTGTGTTTATTTCCGCTAATTTACAGCGATCGCGTACTCGGCGTGCTTAAACTCGCGCAGTGTAAAGCACAGGCGTTTACCTCCGCCAATCTGAAATTACTGCGCCAGATTGCTGAACGCGTGGCGATTGCCGTGGATAACGCGCTGGCGTATCGGGAAATCAGCCGCCTTAAAGAGCGGTTAATTGATGAAAACCTGGCGCTAACCGAGCAAATTAATAACATCGACGCCGATTTCGGCGAAATCATCGGCCGCAGCGAGGCCATGATGGCCGTTATGAAGCAGGTTGAGATGGTGGCGCAAAGCGATAGCACCGTGCTGATTCTGGGTGAAACCGGAACCGGAAAAGAGCTTATTGCCCGGGCGATTCATAACCTGAGCGATCGCAGCGGCCGGCGCATGGTGAAACTGAACTGCGCGGCAATGCCGACGGGGCTGCTTGAGAGTGATTTATTCGGCCATGAGCGCGGTGCGTTTACCGGCGCCAGCGCTCAGCGTATAGGTCGCTTTGAACTGGCCGATAAAAGTACGCTATTTTTGGATGAAGTGGGAGATATGCCTCCGGAGCTTCAGCCGAAGCTGCTACGCGTGTTACAGGAACAGGAGTTTGAACGACTTGGCAGCAATCGTCTTATCCAGACCGATGTGCGCCTAATTGCCGCAACTAATCGAGACCTGAAGCAGATGGTCGCAAGTCGGGAATTCCGTAGCGATTTATACTATCGACTTAACGTATTCCCAATTTATATCCCACCGCTGCGGGAACGTCCGGAAGATATCCCGCTACTCGCGAAGGCATTCACATCTAAGATTGCCCATCGGCTAGGCCGCAACATCGACAGTATCCCCGCCGGTACGCTGCGAAAGCTTAGTAGTATGGAGTGGCCTGGCAATGTGCGGGAACTGGAAAATGTGATTGAACGCGCGGTATTGCTAACGCGGGGAAATGTGCTGCAACTTACGCTGCCGGATATCGATAATCTTCACGATGGGCTCACCGCGCTGCCCCAGCCATCGCATGCCTGCGAAGCCCGGGGTGATGAAGACGAATCTCAGCGTATTATCCGCGTGCTTAAAGAGGCCAACGGCGTGATTGCCGGGCCGCGCGGCGCGGCGATGCGGTTAGGCATGAAGCGCACCACCCTGCTTTCCCGCATGAAGCGGCTGGGTATAGATAAAAATGCAATTTTACCGTAAGCAGAGCCGCGCCGATCGCGCTGCCGGTGGTTGTAAAACATAATCCGGCGCGGATAAAAAAGGCAAATTGCGCTTTGCATTCATGACAAAAGTAGAGTCTGCTCCCAAGTTCCATAACATCGCGATGACTTAGTAAAAGGCGGCGATTAAACTAACGGTATTTCGGGCTGTTTTAGCTTTGGTATGAGCGTAGGGTATAGCGGCGCGGCGGTGGAAGTAACGTTACAACGGTGCCGCCTTTTATCCTCCCCGGCGATAAAGCAGCGCTATTTGCTGCTTTACTGGCAGAGAGAAGGGCAACGCCACTGGTCGCGTTGCCCTATGCCGATTTTCATGACCCATCCGCTCAGCCGCTCCGGCATCTCTCCATCAGATCATTAACATGCCTGGTGCTGCCGCTAGTTAACAGTTCTCAACCGTAAAGATAATGCAGATGACGAATTTGCGAGCAAAGCGATGATTAAATGGCCGTGGAAAACACCATTACCGACGGTTGATACGCCTTATCCCTGGGGTGAGGCGCTGGCGATTCCGCTGCTGGGCGCGCTCTCCACCGATGAGCGTGAGCGGCTGGTAGCGCTGAGCGCGGTTTTCTTAACCCAAAAAAGGCTGGTTCCGCTGCACGGCTGTACGTTAACGCCGCTTCAGGAGGCGCGTATCGCCCTGCTCTTTTGCCTCCCGGTTTTATCTCCAGGGCTCGACTTGTTACCAACGGTGCAAAACTGATCCACCCCAGCGGTTGAAAACTGATCCAG